>JAFEDV010000351.1 GCA_018241475.1 Pseudomonadota bacterium
CCAGCCGCCTGGTGGTCGCTGGCGATCTACGGCTTCATGGGCATCGCCAGTTTCGTGGGGCTTGTCTGGCGGCATGCGCTTGCCGACGTCGCCGCGCGCGCGGCAGCGCCGATTGGCGCCACCTTCGCCGGCTTGTGTTTGATCACCGGTTCGCTGTGGGGCGCGCCCACGTGGGGCACATGGTGGGAATGGGATGGACGGCTCACGTCAATGCTCGTGCTGTTCATCATCTACCTGGGCTACATCGCACTCTGGAACGCGATCGAGGATGAGGAGAAGGCGGCGCGCTTGGCGGCTATCCTTTGCCTTGTCGGCCTGATCAACTTGCCGATCGTGCACTTCTCCGTCGTATGGTGGAGTACCTTGCATCAGCCAGCGAGCGTCTTCCGGCCAGGCGGCTCAGCGATTGATGCGTCGATGCTGGGCCCGCTCTTCACGATGGCGTTCGCCTATATGGCGCTGTTTGCGGCATTGTTGTTCGCCAACATGCGCTCGGCGATCAACCGGCGACGCGTCGAGGCGGCGCGACTGCGTGTGGCGAGCGTCGCATGATCGCCGGCGGCTGGAATTTCGTCATCGCGGCGTACGCAGTCACCTTCGGCGGCCTGGCGATCCTGGCGCTGGTAGTGGCGATACGCGCGCGGCAGTGGGCCAATCGTGCGCGCAGCCTGGACGCCAAGCAGGGAGCGCCCAAGTCATGAAACGCATCGCGCCGTTCATCCCGCTAATTGCGCTGGCTCTTATTGTGGTGATTTCGGCGGCATTGCTGCTGCGCGGCGGTGGCCCAGCGCCGACAATAACGGCTGGCGAAGTGGGAAGGCCGGCGCCGACTTATGCGTTGGCGCGTTTGGGGGGCGGCGCGCTGCTGCAGAGTGACGATGTGCGCGGGCGCGTGCATTTGATCAACATGTTCGCGTCCTGGTGCGTGCCGTGCCGAGCAGAGCACCCACAGCTGATGGCGCTGCACTCGCAAGGCGTCCAGATCATCGGCGTCGCCTACAAGGATCAGCCTTCCGAGACGACAGCGTTCCTGAATGAATTGGGTAACCCCTTCGAGGCGGTCGGGCTCGATCCGGACGGGCGTTTCGGCCTGCAGCTTGGCATCGCCGGCGTGCCGGAGACTTTCGTCGTCAGCGCCGACGGCCGCATTCGCGCGGCGCACCGTGGGCCGTTGACGCCCGACATCGTTCAGCGCGAGATATTGCCAGCGCTCGCCGCACGCTAGACCCGCTTGCGATGCCCCTTGTGTTTGCCGTCGAGGCGCGCCTGCAGCCTGGCCTCGCGCTTGGCGCGCCGTTTCGCGTCGCGCTCCTGCTCTTCAGCGCGTTCGTCCGCGCGTTTGGCGAGCTTGATCAGCGTTTCCAGGAAGGCGCGGCGCTTTGGCTTGGTCAGCAATCCAAGTACGGCGGCGTCTGCGGCGCGTGCGTGCTTATCCATGCCGCGCAGCATCGCCGCGCCGTTCTGCGAGAGGTGAATTGAGAGAGCGCGCGCGTCGGTAGCAGAAGCGGCGCGTGTGACGAGCCCGCGATCTTCCATTCGGCTCATCATATCGGCTAGCGTCGAACGATCGATCCCGGTGACCCGAACCAGCGCGATTTGGCTCAAGCCGGGATCGCTGGCGATGGCGGCAAGCACTGAAAACTGGCGAAGCGTCAGTTCGTTCCTGGACAGCTCGGCGAAGCATTCGGAGGCCACCTGCTCCGCGCGGTGCAACAGATGGCTCGCCGATGCAGCGAGCGCGTAGCGCTCGGACTCAGCTTGGTCCGACATCGTCCGAGCCATCGTTCTCAGCCCCTGGAAGTGTGCGGAGCTTATCGCCGCAAATGGACCGATCAATCACGACGGCGAGCCTGACGCGCCTGTGAGGCGAAATTCAGCCCGAAAGAAGTGAGTGTCAGTCCGATGCGCCTGAAGGGGCGGGCGACGCATCCTCAACGTGATGCTTCATCAGGAATGGCGCGTTGGCCAGCGCAAATGCAACCATAAGTCCCATCAGGACCGGGAAATGCCAGGTAATCCACGCCGCCGTCGACAAGCCTCGGCGCATCGCTTCGTTGGTGATGGCAAGCCCGACAAAGCACGCCGCCCAGCGGAGCGCGAGCACGGTCCAAGCATGATCGGACAGCGTAAAGACATGTTTGAATAACAGCTTGATGACATTTTCGCGCGCGACGATCGAGCCCACGATGGCGACGGCGTAGAAGAGGTTGGCGATCGTGGGTTTGATCTTGATGAAGGTCTCATCGTGCAGTGCGATGGTGAGGCCGCCGAACGCTGTCACGATCACGCCCGTCACGATCAGCACCGGGGGAACGCGCCGCAGTCGCCAAAGGCTATAGGCGATGGCGGCAAGCGTAGTGAGGACGAAAATGGCGGTAGCAATATAGACGGCATTGTCTCTGAAGGCGGGCAAACGCAGCAGCACATTGTAGGCGATGACGAAGACGGCCACGGGTCCGAGGTCGATCATCAGTTGGCTGGAGGAGCCGTTGGCCGGGCGTTTGATCTCATCGGTCATTGCCGCTTGATACGCCGAACCCCGCCTCGCCCGCCAGAGCTTGCGCCGCCGGCCGGTTGCGGCTCTAACGGGGAGTGCTGAATTTGCGGAGACGCCATGCGGGTGCAGACGATGTGCGCGGCTTTGGTCCTGGCGGCGTGCGCCAATGCGGCGGCGCAGACGGCCGTGGCGCCCCACCCGCAACCAGCGCAGCCGCCCTCGCTGGCCGAGATCCTGGAGCATTCGCCGGCCAGCGATTGGCGCCCGCTCGATCCCGACAGCACGCTCTACATGGAGCTGCCGACGGGCCGGGTGGTCATTGAACTCTCGTCCGACTTTTCGCCCGAGCATGTCGCAAACGTGCGTGCGCTGGCGCGTGCCCATTATTGGGACGGCGCGGCGATCACGCGCGTGCAGGACAATTACGTGACGCAGTGGGGCCGTGTGGAAGGCAGTCCGCATGACCGCGGCGCTGCGCGCGCGAATATTGCCGCGCCTGAATACGATCGCCCTGACCGCGACCTGCCGTTCACTCGTCTGCCTGATCCGGATTCGTATGCGCGGCAGACGGGTTTCACCAATGGCTTCTGGGCGGCGCGCGACGGCGCCGGCAAGACCTGGATGCCGCATTGCTATGGCGCCATTGGCGTGGGGCGCGACAACCCGCCGAACACCGGCGATGGTTCGGAACTCTATGTCGTGATCGGTCAGGCGCCGCGGCACCTGGATCGCAACCTGGCCATGGTCGGGCGCGTGGTGCAGGGCATGGACTTGCTGTCGGGGTTGAAGCGCGGCACAGGCGCGCTTGGTTTCTACGAAACACCCGCCGAGCGCACGCCGATCAATTCCATCCGCTTGGCGTCCGATGTGCCGGAGGCGCAGCGTGTGAACTTGGAAGCGCTGCGCACGGATAGTGCGACGTTCCAGGCGGTAATCGAGTCTCGCCGTTTCCGGCGCGAGAGCTTCTTTGTGAACCCCACCGGGCATATCAATATGTGCAACGTGCCGCTGCCGGTGCGGGTGATGCCGACACACTGACAACCCCGCTCGACAGATCGAGCTTGTGAATTCCGCTCACATTGAATGTGAGCTTTCGTCGCTCGCGACGATAGCCGCACCTCCCCATCTGGTGCTCGGAGATTTCCATGTCCAAGCACCCGAGCAGGCGCCCGACCTCGACGCTTTTTGAACTGGCGCTGACGTTGGGCGCCGGCGCCGTCGTATTCTTCACATTCTCGGGAATTCTGCACGCTTACGCGCCCTAGGCGTTAGGTGAGCCCGACGAGGGCGCGCGCGAACGTTCTGGCCTGGAAAGGCCGCAGATCTTCGGCCTTCTCGCCAACTCCGACGAAGTGAATGGGAATGGCGTGGCGCTGCGCCAGCGCGACGAGCACGCCGCCCTTGGCGGTGCCGTCCAGCTTGGTCATGATCAAGCCAGTGATGTCGGTGACCGAGCGGAAGCTTTCGACCTGGCTCAACGCATTTTGGCCGACTGTCGCATCGAGCACCAGCAATGTTTCGTGCGGGGCGTCTTCATCGATCTTGCGCACAACGCGCACGATCTTGGCGAGTTCGGCCATCAGTTCGGTTTTGTTTTGGAGGCGCCCGGCCGTGTCGATCAGCGCGACGTCGGCGTTTTCGGCCTTGGCCTTGGCGACGGTGTCGTAGGCGACGCCAGCTGCGTCGGCGCCTTGCGCGGATGAGACGAACGCTGCGCCGGAACGATCGGCCCAAACATGCAATTGCTCGATCGCAGCAGCGCGGAAAGTGTCGGCGGCGCCGATAACCACCTTGGCGCCGGCATCGGTCAGCTGTTTCGATATTTTGCCGAGCGTCGTCGTCTTGCCGGAGCCGTTAACGCCGATCACCAGTACAATCCGCGGCTTTGGGCCATTGTGGAGATCAAGGTGCGCTTCCCGCGGCTCCAGGATGCGCGCGACTTCTTCGGCCAATGCTTCGCGCGCCTCGTTGGGATTGTCGCGGCTGAAGCGCTTGTCGACGAGAGCCTGTGCGATGCTGTGCGCCGCCGGTGCGCCCATGTCGGAAGCGATGAGCGCGTCTTCCAGGTCTTGCAGAGCCGCGGCGTCCAGCTTCTCCTTGGTGAAGACGGAGGCGAAACTTTCCGCGAGCTTGGACGAGGATTTGCGCAGGCCGTCAAGAAGGCCCTTGCGTTCGGCTTCCACCGCTTGCGGGGCGCTCTTCTTCTTGTCGAACAGACCCCAGATCATGGCGGCGCGCCGATCAGGTGCGCCCCGTCATGGTGGGTGAAGCGCAGACGCACGAAATCTCCCCTCCCCTTGGAGGGGAGAGGGGGGATTTTCACCGCTGTGAAATCAGGCAGGCGCGCGACGCCATCCTGTTCGATAACGGCGTAACCTTCGCGGCACACCCAGCGACCCAGATGCCTGCTGAGCGCTTCCGAGGCTTTGGCGCGCAGCCGTGCAGCGCGTTGCTTCACCGTGCCGCGGTCAAGCTGGGGCATGCGCGCGGCCGGCGTGCCGGCGCGGGCGCTGAACGGGAAGGCGTGGATGAAGGCGAGGCCGCATTCGTCGATGAGCGCCAGCGTGTTGACGAACTGCGCTTCTGTCTCGGTCGGAAACCCGGCGATGAGGTCTGCGCCAAGCGCGATCTCAGGGCGCGCCGCCTTGAGGCGGGCGCACAGATCAATCGCTTGCGCGCGCGAGTGGCGGCGCTTCATGCGCTTCAGGATGAGGTCGTCGCCGTGCTGCAGCGAGAGGTGGAGATGGGGCGCGATGCGCTCGTTCTGTGTGACGAGCTCGAACAGCTGATCGTCCATCTCGATGGCGTCGATAGAGGAAAGACGCAGCATTTTGAGATCGGGCGCATGCTTAAGGATGCGCGCCGCCAGATTGCCGAGCCGGGGAGCGCCGGGAAGGTCGCCGCCCCAAGACGTGAGGTCGACGCCGGTGAGAACAACTTCCGGCGCGCCATTGCCGACCAGACGGCGAACCTGCTCGACGACATCGCCCGCCGGGGCCGACCGCGAGTTGCCGCGTCCGTACGGGATGATGCAGAACGTGCAGCGGTGATCGCAGCCGTTTTGGACTTGCACATAAGCGCGCGTGCGTTCGGCGAAACCGTCGAGCAGGTGCGGCGCGTTCTCGCGCACCTGCATGATATCGTCGACCTGCACCGGCACTTCAGAGCGAAACGTTTCGGCGCGCATCTTCTCGGCATTGCCGAGCACGCGGCTCACTTCCGGCATCGCCGCGAAGCTTTGCGGGTCGATCTGCGCGGCGCAGCCGGTGACGATGATCTCCGCGTCGGGGCGTTCGCGGCGCGCCCGGCGAATGCTTTGCCGCGCCTGGCGCACGGCTTCGCCAGTGACGGCGCAGGTGTTGACGATGACTGCGTTGGTGAGGGCCGCATCGCGCGTCAGCGCTCGCATGACCTCGCTTTCATAGGCGTTGAGGCGGCAGCCAAGAGTCACGATCTCGACACCGTCGGGGCTTGCGCGCGTGAAGTGCTGCGGAGCGTTCATCTCTCGCCGTGACGTGAGCGCCAGCGGTTCGCACGTCAACACCCACCCCCGGATTGGCGCAGCCAAGCCCGCAAAGCCGGGTACGGTTGTTACTTGGCTTCGCCGCCTTCGGCTTCGCCGACGAAATCTTCCTCACGGGCGCCGCCGGCGCGCTCGCTGATGCGAGCCGACTTGCCGCGGCGTTCGCGCAGGTAATAGAGCTTGGCGCGCCGGACCTTGCCGCGGCGGACGACCTCGATCGAGTCGACGGTCGGCGAATACAGCGGGAAGACGCGCTCGACGCCTTCGCCGAAGCTAATCTTGCGGACCGTGAAGTTGGCGTTGAGGCCAGCGCCAGCGCGAGCGATGCAAATGCCCTCGTATGCCTGCACGCGTTCACGATCGCCTTCCTTGATCTTCACGTTCACGCGCACCGTGTCGCCCGGATCGAAGGACGGGACGGTCTTGCCCTTGGTGACGCGGGCGACTTCTTCTTTCTGCAGCGTTTCGATCAGGTTCATGTCAGCACAACGGGGGCGCGAGCGTTCGCACCCTCCTCAAGAAACGGGAAGCGGCGCGTATAGGGGATAGGGACGATCCTGTCGAGGGGCCGATCGGGCCTTAATTCACGGTCGCCGCGCAGCCGACATAGGTTATCGGATCGCCGCCCGGAACGGTCAGCCGCAGCATCGCGTGGCCGGCCACGTGGCCCAGCGTAATGAGGATGGCATGGCCTTCGGCGTCCCGGAGCGAGACCTCGCCGGTACCCTCGTTGGCGGCGACGAGCTTTCCCAGCCCGCTGGCGAACCAGGTTAGGTCGCTGCTTGGGAAGGCGAACATGTCGGAGGGATCCTCAGCTGCTGGCACGAAGACAATGCCGTGCGCTGGGTGGAGAGCGGCCAAAGCAGCGGCGTTCAGTTGGTCCGGCATGGCATTGTCGAGAGCGCGCATGTCATCGACAGCGCCGTTACAGGCGGCGGTGAGCCCCGCCTCAGTGGCCGGGCCTGCCAGTGGGCGCCAGATTGCCGCGAGAGCGTGCGAAGCGCGTGCGATTTCAGGGGAGACCACAGTGGTCGGCGCCGGCCCGGTGAGCGGTGGAAGCGTCTGCGCCGCGGCGCTGGTCGCGAGCGAAAGAAAGACGGCGGCGAGGGGAAGGCGCATCGAGGCTCCGGGTCAAGTGTTCAAGCGCTTGCCCGCCAAATCGGGCCGTCTTTGGGCGGTCAGCCGTTCCCGCTCGGCGCGGCGCCAAGCTTCGATTCTAGCGTGATCGCCGGAAAGCAGAATCTCAGGAATGGCGCGCCCCTCCCATTCGCGGGGGCGGGTGTATTGGGCTTGCTCAAGCGTGCCGTCGGAGAAGCTCTCTTCGCTGAGCGACGCGTCGTTACCGAGCACTCCGGGCAGAAGCCGCACGCAGGCTTCGATCAGCACGAGCGCCGCAGCCTCGCCGCCAGCGAGCACAGCGTCGCCGACAGTGACTTCCTGAAGGTTGCGCGCTTCGATAACGCGCTCGTCCAAGCCTTCGAAGCGTCCGCAGAAGAGGATGACGCCCGGGCCGCTGGCCCATTCGCGCGCCAACGCTTGCGTTAGCGGTTTGCCGCGTGGCGAGAGGTAGATGATCGGGCGGTCATTGCGCGGAATGGAATCCAGCGCCGCCGCAGCGACATCTGCGCGGATCACCATGCCCGCCCCGCCGCCCGCGGGCGTGTCGTCGACGTTCTTGTGCGGGCCCTGCCCGAAATCGCGCAGTTGCACGGTGTCGAGCGACCAAAGCCCGTCGCGCAGCGCTTTACCGATCAGGGACAGGCTGAGTGTTCCAGGAAACGCTTCCGGGAACAGCGTGATGACAGAGGCGGCGAACGCCATAGCGTCTCCCGCGGGCGCTTACTTGCCTTCCGGCTCGGGCGGAGGAGGGTCAAGCACGACGCGCTTGGCGGCAAGATCGACGTGGGGGACGACCTGCTTCGAGAACGTCAGGCGCACGTTCGGCCCGCCTTGCGGCGGCTTGTATTCGATGATGTCGCCAGCGCCGAAATTCCACACCGCCACAATGTCGCCGAGCACGGTGCCGTCGAGCGCTTCGGCGCGCGAGCCTAGCAGATCCACGACGTAGTATTCGTCTTCCGCAGTGGGCGGGAGGTTGGCGCGCGGCACGAAGAGGCGTCGCCCCTTCATCTTGTCGGCTTGCTC
>JAFEDV010000352.1 GCA_018241475.1 Pseudomonadota bacterium
CCCGAGCAGCGCAACTGCCTTGTCGATCGACATGTGCGCCTGATCGGACGCATAGATCATGCAGTCCACGCGCACGCCGTCTTCGTTGGCCGGCGCCTTCGCCTCGCGCGCCATGGCGAGACCCATCAGGTTCGCGGCGGAACCGCCGCCGCACAGACTGCCCGAAAACCCCGGGCAGCCGACCGCATCCGCGAGCCAGCCGACAACCGCGCGCTCGATCGCCACTGCCGCCGGCCCCGAGCGCCATGCCGTCACATTCTGGTGCAGCGCCGCCGCCAGAAATTCCGCCAGCGCCGCCACTTGCTCGTTCGAGCCGAGCACATAGCCGAAGAAGCGCCCGCCAGGCGGCCGTGAGCGGTCGGCGATCGTCGTGAAATCATCGAACACGGCGGCGCCTAGCCCGGCTTCGCCCCAGGCGCGCTTGAACAGCCTCGCCGTCTCCGCGCCGGTCGTTCCGTGATACGCACTGCGCTCCGGCAGCGTCGCCCAGAAATCCTTCGCCAGCGCGAAGGCTTTCTCCATCGCGACAGAGAGATCGTCCGGCGAAAGTTCGAGGCGCGTCATGCGCACAACGTTAGCAAACCGGACCGCCGGCGTCCTCGCCGGCGGTAACCAAATCGCCAATGTCAGAGATTTCCCGCCGGCGAGGACGCCCGCGGTCCAAGTCAGCCGAACTTGCGCTTTAGCTCGCTTGCGCCTTCGGCGACCAGCGCGCTTTGCGTGGCGTCGTTCATGCGTTCGCGGATCATGCGCTCGGCCGCGGCGATCGCCGCCTCTGCCGCCGCCGCGCGCACTTCGTCGCTTGCCTTGGTTTCGGCGGCGGCGATACGGTCCTCAGCCTGTTGCTCGCGCCGCCTCATGGCTTCCGCCATCGCCGCGCGGGTCTCCTCGACCACCGCCGCGGCCTGTTCCTTGGCGTGGTCGACGATGGCTTTCGCATCAGCTTCCGCCGCCGCGCGCTTGGCCTCATAGGAGGCAAGCAGGGCTTCAGCCTCCTCGCGCATGCGGCGCGCGTCGTGCAGTTCCTTGGCGATCGTCTCGCGGCGATTGTCCAGCGCCGTCAGCACCATGCCCGGTACTTTGAGATAGATCATCAACACGAAGAAGATCGCGAACGCGACGAAGGCGATAAAGGTGGCGTCAATCTCGATGCCCATCAGGCTTCTCCCGCCGCCACGCGTTGACGCGCCGGCGCCGCGACGGCCGGGGCGATGCGGTCGGCGATGTCGCGCGCCAGGCCGTCGGCCAGGGCTGGCACTTCCGCGAGCGCCTTCTGCTTTGCGGTTTCCACGCGCGCTTCCGCGGCGCGGATGCGCTCGGCGATGCGCGCGTCGGCCGCCTCCTGCTCGGCGTTGAGCTTGGCCTGCACCTCGGCCCGCGCCGCGTCGATCATCGCGCGCGCGTCCGCGCGCGCCTTGGCCACCGCCTTTTCCATCGATGCACGCGCGTTCTCGGCCTCGGCGCTCTTCTGCGCCGCCTGGTCGAGATCGCCGTCGATGGTTCCTGCACGCCGCGCCAGCGTCGCACCCACCTTCGGCAGCACGAACCGCGACATGATCACGTAGAGCGCGATGAAGCTCAGCGCGAACCAGAAGAGCTGGCTCGGGAAGAGCGACGCGTCGAACGGCGGGAAGGCCGTTGTCGCCTCGGCAGGATGTGCGGCTTCCGCTTGCATTACGTCCTCAGTGCGGCGCCGCGAACAGCAGGATTAGCGCGATGGCGAGCGAGAAGATGCCGAGCGCTTCCGTCACGGCGAAGCCGAAGATGAGATTGCCGAATTGCTTGGGCGCTTCCGTTGGATTGCGCAGCGCGCCCTGCAGGAAATTGCCGAAGATGATGCCGACGCCGATGCCGGCGCCGCCCATGCCGATACAGGCGATGCCCGCGCCAATCAATTTTGCCGATGCGAAATCCATTCAAAGCTCCCCAAACAAGGTGTTGAAGTCAGGATGTTGAGATCAGTGCCCCGGATGAAGGGCGTCGTTGAGATAGATGCAGGTCAGCATCGCAAACACGTAGGCCTGCAGGAACGCTACCAGAAACTCGAGCGCATAGATCGCCACCGTCATGAACAGTGGGATCACCGACCCAAGAACGAGCATTCCGCCCGCCGCCGCCATCATCGGCACGAAGCTGGCGATGACCTTCAAGAGCAGGTGACCGGCAAAGACGTTGGCCCAGAGTCGGATTGCGTGTGAAAGCGGGCGTGAGAAGAACGAGATGATCTCGATGATCACCACGAACCACAAAATGTACCAGGGCACGCCCGACGGCACGAACAGTTTGAGAAATTTGAAGCCGTTCTTGGCGAAGCCGACAATCAGCACCGTCGCGAACACCATCAGCGCCATCGAGGCGGTGATGATGATTTGCCCGGTCGGCGCGAACCAATAGGGGAACATGCCAATCATGTTCGCGGCGAAGACGAACATGAAGACGGTGAACACGAACGGAAAGAAGCGCTTCACGCCCTCATCACCGGCCGCATCGCGCACCATGCCGTGCACGAAGCCGTAGGTGATCTCCGCCACCGATTGCGCGCGCCCCGGCACCAGGGCCTGCGGGCGCATCGCCCAGGCCATGAACCCGGACGCCACCGCCACGCCCGCCACCATGAACAGGCTGGCGTTGGTGAACGTGGCGTCGATCGCGCCGAAATGGATCGGCGGCGAGATCGGGTTGATATGGAACTGATGGATCGGGTCGTTCGACAAACTCAAAATCCTCAATCGTCATCGTCCGCGATGCGGGGCGCGCTTGGATCGGGGGGATTGGCTCGGTTGTAGGCGCTCGCGACGCGCACAACGTTCACCACCCCCGTCACAAACCCGAGGCCGATGCCGATCAACAGTCCCCACGGCGAGGTGTGGACGAAGAAATCGATCCCGTACCCGAGCAATGCGCCCACCAGAATCGCCGCACCAAACTCCCCTCCGAACCGCAGCGCCAGGGAGGCGGCGCTGTCAGGCGGCTGGGACGTCGAGGCTGTCTCTGCCCGCGCTTCGGCGACGCGCCGGCGCAGGTCGTCGAGACGGTCCTCCGGCGGGTTTCTGTCTGCCATCGAACGGTCGATACGCCGAACGGGGGCGACTCAGCAGAGCCGTCCCGTTTGCGCGCGCGGAAACTAGGGGGAGGGTCCGCCTGGGTCAAGCAAACGGCGGGGGCTTTGCCTGCGGCAAAAGTCGCAGAAACTGGGATCGCCGCCGGACCGCGGACATCCCCGTCAACGCTTGAAAGTGGGAGCGCGCGGCTCCTGCCGCGCCATCCTTCGTATGGCGCCCGCCCTTCGTCATTCCGGGGCTCGCGCCAGCGCCCTGTGCAGAAATCTGCTGGCTGCGCGAGGGCGTATCCAACACCGTTTCATGGAAAAATCCTTACGCATCAACGAGAGTGTGTTTCCGCAATCCGACCGAGTTGAAACGCCCCTACACTCACGGCGTCTTCTGTCGGGAGGCTGATCGGTACCCAGGCCAAACAGTTCAGAGGATGCGGATTGAACGTGATGCGGAAGAAGATCGTGAGATCGGGCGCCGCTGCTTCGGTAAGAGCAAAGGAAGCCGAAGGTCCTGGAGCGAAATGGGTCGCTCCAAGCACGTCAGCCGGGAACGGAAATTTGGCGCCAAAGGCGCGCGAGAACCCCAGCGTCGCGGGGATCGGTCCGGGGGCAACCCGGCTAGGCGAGGAGAAAGCGCCGATCTTGACCGACACTGTTTTCCAGCTCAGGCCCGCCTCAGCAGGCCGAAGCTGCAAAGCAGCGAAGGCCTGTCTCCATCAACGCATGGCCGCTCGCGGCTTTGTAGAAACGCCCCTGAGTTTCCGCCGGCAGCAAAACACTCCGCGCGAGGCGCGCACCAGGCAAACCTCCGACTATTATTCCTCCGTGCACAGCTCAGTGCGCGCCTCGCTCTCCC
>JAFEDV010000353.1 GCA_018241475.1 Pseudomonadota bacterium
AGCGCCGACCGAGACGTTTTCGAAATAGATTTCGGAGGCGCGGGTGTCGTCCATGGTTGGGTAATCGCGGCGCGTGACGCCTTTGGCGTTGGCGGGCAGGAGGAAGAGCGAGATGCCCTTGGCGTCGCGTTGGCCGCCGGCGGTGCGGGCGCTGACCAGCAGATGATCGGCTTGCGGGCCGCCGAGCACGACGGACTTTTGGCCGTTCAGCACGTAGCCGGCACCGGTCTTCTTCGCGATGGTCGATACGACGTTCAACGACCAGCGGCTCTTCGGCTCGGCTTGCGCGAAAGCAATGACGCGCTCGCCGGAGGCGATGGCGTTGAGGTGTTGATCCTTCTGCGCAGCGCTGCCGGCATAAGCGAGCGCGCCGCCGCCGAGCACGACCGTCGGCACGTAAGGCTCGACCACCAGCGCTTTGCCGAACTCTTCCGCGACCACCGCGACATCGATCGGCCCGCCGCCCAGCCCGCCGAACTCTTCCGGTAGAGGCGCGGCCAGTAGGCCAAGCTCGGCGAAGGTCGCCCAGTTCTTCTTCCAGGCGTTTTCGTCGGCCAGCGCGGCGCGGCGCTTGTCGAAGTCGTATTGCTGCGCCGCCCATTTCGAGAGCGAGTCACGGATGGCGTTCTGTTCGTCGGTGTAATCGAAATTCATGAATCACAGACCTTCTGCGATTCGAACATCAAGTCGTTACTTTGGGCTGTTTGTCGGCGAGATCGCGAATGCGCCGGATGTCGCCGCCCATCTCACCCAAAACGCCCAGCATCACGCCACCAATTATCAATCCACAACCAGGTGTGACGAATGCCATGTCAACGACGCCTCCAAGGAACCCGTAGATCAAGACGAGTGCCCCGGCCGCGACGGCAACCCACCCCAGAATTTGAGCAAACGAAGACATGCAGCTCCCCTAACCTCCATCGTCACAGTCCCAGCACCATCTTGGCGATAATGTTGCGTTGGATTTCGTTGGAGCCGCCATAGATCGAGGCTTTGCGCCAGTTAAAATAAACCGGCGCTGCGCTGCGGGCGTATTCGGGGCCGACCGGGAATTCGTTGCCGCCGGGCGTGTCGCGCAGATAGGGCTGCGCATAGTTGCCGACGGCTTCGAGCGTGAGCTCGGTGAGGCGCTGCTGGATTTCGGTGCCCTTGATTTTCAGCAACGACGATTCCGGCCCCGGCCCCTTGCCGGCGTGTTCGCGCGCGAGCACGCGCAGTTCGGTCATCTCCAGCGCCGAGAGATCGATTTCGAGCTCGGCGAGTTTGCGCTGGAAGTCTTCATCCTCGATCAGCGGCTTGCCGTCATCGCCCAGTTCGGATTTGGCGATCGACTTCAGGCGTTCGACATTGCGCTTGGAGCGCGCGACCCCGGCGATGCCGGCGCGTTCGTGCGCGAGCAGGAATTTGGCGCAGGTCCAGCCCTTGTTTTCTTCGTAGATGCGCTGATCGACCGGCACTTTGACGTTGTCGAGGAAGACGTCGTTCACCTCGTAGCCGCCGTCCAAGAGCTTGATGGGGCGCACGCTCACGCCCGGCGATTTCATGTCGATAAGCAGGAAGGAAATGCCTTCCTGCGGCTTCGCATTCGGATCGGTGCGGACGAGGAAGAAACCCCAGTCGGCGTATTGGCCGAGCGTGGTCCAGGTCTTCTGGCCGCTGACGATGTAGAAGTCGCCCTCGCGCACCGCGCGAGTTTTCAGCGATGCGAGATCGGAGCCGGCGCCCGGTTCGGAATAGCCCTGGCACCACCAGACGTCGCCCGAGAGAATGCCCGGCAGGAAGCGCTGCTTCTGTTCGGGCGTGCCGAACGTATAGATGACCGGGCCGACCATGGAGACGCCGAACGGCAGCGGCGGAATGGTCTCTGCGCGGGCATTCTCTTCAAGCCAGATGTAGCGCTGTGTCGCCGTCCAGCCCGTGCCGCCATACTCTTTCGGCCAGGCCGGCGCCGACCAGCCCTTCTTGCCGAGGATTTTGTGCCAGGCGAGGAAGTCCTGCTTCGACAAATCCTCGCGCAGCACCCGGCCTTTCAGATGCGCCGGGTAGTTTGCGTCGATGAACGCGCGGACTTCGTTGCGAAACGCGATGTCTTCCGGCGAAAATTCGAGATCCATGACGCGCGCCCTCTTTGCGCGCCATCGTAATGCGCGCGCAGGCGACTATAGAGCGCCACGAGGGCCTATCAACTCAGCGTCGGGGATCTGCTTGCCGCTACGGCGCCGCTGCGCGTCGTTGCGTGCGCTTTGCGTCGGCGGCGGGGGCATGCGCGTGGTCTGGCGCGCCGTCACCTGCGGCGCGACCGGTTGAGCGCTGGAAGTGATGCACTCGCCGCGGCGGGCGTTGCCGGTCTGGCAGTCGCGCGAATCCGGCGTCGCGCCGGCGCTGGCAATTGCCGGAAACAGCGCGGCGCTAAATCCAAACGCGAAGACTAAAGCCTTGATGGCGCCCTCCCGAGCCTCGAACCCTACACGGCGCGGCGAGCGCCGTCCTCATCAGCAATCTGTGA
>JAFEDV010000354.1 GCA_018241475.1 Pseudomonadota bacterium
TCAAAGCGACAACAACGAAGCGCGCGGCGGCCTTATCTTTCCGGGGGACCTTGATCCGAACTTCTGGGACTTCCTGCACTTCGGCTTGGTGATTGGCGTCGCCAACCAGACCGCGGACGTGCAAATCTCCAGTAAGGCCATCCGCAACATTGTGACGGTGCATGGCATTATCGCGTTCGTGTTCAATACCGTGATCCTGGCTCTGGCGATCAACTTCGCCGCGAGCATGATCTAGAGGTCGGCGCGCCGCACATCGCGCCTCTGGCACCGCTCGTCGCTATCGACTGCCGCACCGCGCCTCGCCCGTCGACAATTCCTTTGGAGGCAACATGAGCAGGCTCGACATCGGACGCCGCCAGTTCGCGCTTGGAGCGACCGTAGCATTGGGGATCGCGGCGACATCCCGCGCCTCTGCGAATTCTTCGCGGCGTGGGCTCGATGCATTTCGCCAGCGCGCGCGAGCGCTTGGCGCGCGCGCCGTCATCGTCATGCGCGGCCGCGAGACCTTGGTTTCGGAAGGACCCGTCGCCGAAGTGCAACGCATCGCCTCCTGCCGTAAGTCGATCGTCAACGCGCTCTACGGCATGGCCGTCGCCGCCGGCAGAATCGATCTCAATGCAACGCTTGCAGACGTCGGCGTCAACGACAATCCGCCGCTGACCGACGCCGAACGGCAAGCCACAATCCGCGATCTGCTGGAGGCGCGATCGGGCGTCTATATCCCGGCCTCCGCCGAAACGCCGCGCATGGCGTCGCTCCGCCCGTTGCGCGGCAGTCACCCGCATGGCGCGTTCTGGTACTACAACAACTGGGACTTCAACGTGCTGGGCGAAATCTACCAGCGCGTCACTGGCGAAGGTCTGTTCACGGCAATCGAACACCGGCTCGCCATCCCGCTGGGCTGGCGCGACTTCCATCCGCTCGAACACATGCAATGGGGCTACGAGCCCGCTTCGCCGCGCTTCGGCGCTTACAATATGTGGATGTCGACGCGCGACATGGCGCGGTTTGGCCAGCTCTTCCTCAATGGCGGCCGCTGGAACGGCGCGCAGCTCGTGCCCGAGAGCTGGATCGCCGACAGCACGCGCGTCTATTCGACCACCGATCACGACGGCATCCTCGGCGGCTATGGCTATCTGTGGTGGATCACCACCGATCAGGGCGGCAAGAACACGTATGGGCTGCCGCTCGGCTCATACACCGCCGCCGGCAATGGCGGCCGCTACATCAGCATCTTTCCGGGGCAGAATCTCCTGGTCGCCGTACAGCCAGAAGAGCATGACGGCCAGCCGCAAGCGCAAATCTACACCGACCTCCCAAGCTACAATCAACTGCTGCGCCAACTGCTCGACGCGGTCGGCTAATCAGGATTCGACGTCCTCCGGCTCGGCGCCGCGCGAGCGAATGAGTTTACGCAAATCATTGCTCGCCTTTTCGAGGGCGGCTTCGTCCGTTGAACGCGCAACCAGCTGCAGCCCGTATCCATCCGGTCCGAACCAAGGGTACGAACCAAAGGTGACTAATCCATTCGTTGCTGCTTCCAAGGCCTCCAGTGGCGCTGCAATATCGCCCTCACGCA
>JAFEDV010000355.1 GCA_018241475.1 Pseudomonadota bacterium
CGCCGATCAGCGGCAGCACCGGCCCGCGCGCCATTTGCGCAAAGCGGTTGAAGAAGTGGTCCTCGGGCCCGAAGATGATCGACGGCCGCAGCACGGTCGCGGTCGGCACGCGCTCGCGCACCGCATCTTCACCGGCGAACTTCGTCCGTGCGTATCGCGAACCTTTGGCCGCCGCACCCAGCGCCGACATCTGCACGAAACGCTCGACGCCGCGCCGCCTGGCGGCGTCCGCCATGGTTCGCGCGGCATCGACGTGCAAGGTCTGAAAATTCTGTTTCCCCTTCTCGTGCAGAACCGCCACCAGATTCACCACCGCGTCGGCGCCTTCCAACGCGGCGTCGACGGAATCCGGGAACCGCACATTGGCCTGGACGAGTTGAATCTGTCCGACATCGCCGAGCACGCGCAGATCGGCGCCCAGATGCGGACGACGCATTGCGACGCGCACCCGCTTTCCACGCTTCGCCAGCGCGCGCACGACGTGTTGGCCGACAAAGCCCGAGCCGCCGAACACAACGACCAGATCGTCCGCCATGAATCTCCTCGTCATCGCACGAATAGCGCATTCGCTTCGAGTGTCTGCCTAGGGGCGATGCGAAAGGTTGGCAACAGCGCGCGGTTCGAATTGGTGCGCCGGCTCGGCCGGACCCCGCCTCCGCCCACCGACCACCTGAGCATAAGCGAACCTGCCATGCCTTCGCCGCGGGTAGCGGTTTTATTCGCACGCATGCGCAATGGGTCGCCGATCCGTCTCCGCGAAACGCCCCACGCCGCGCCAACCGGCGCGCGCATCATCGACGCCAGTTACCAAGTCGTCGGTCGCAAGAAGCGCAGCCTCCTCGGCCGCATCTGGATCACCTGCGTCGCGATTTTCTGGGCCGCCGTGATCGGCTTGCTCATCCCGCCGATCTGGCTGATCGGCCAACGTCTGCTCGGCAACTAGGCGCTGAGGCGCGCCATTTCCGTTTCGCTGATGTCTTCGTTGGAATAGACGTCCTGGACATCGTCGAGATCGTCGAGCTGATCGATGAGTTTCAGCAGGAGCTCGGCCGGTTCGCCTTCGATCGGGATGGCGATGCCGGTGCGCCATACGAATTTGGCTGACGCCGGATCGCCGAACCGCTTCGACAGCGCCTGCGACACGGCGACCAGCGCATTCATCTCGCAGGTGATGACGTGCTGATCTTCCTCGACAGCGCAATCGTCGGCGCCGGCTTCGATGGCCGCCTCCAGCATGGCGTCTTCGCCGGCGACGCTCAGCGGATAACGCACCTCGCCCACGCGTTTCCACGCAAACGACACGGAATTGGTTTCGCCCATGTTGCCGCCGTTCTTGGCGAAGGCGGCGCGCACGTCGCCGGCGGTGCGATTGCGGTTATCGGAGAGGCACTCGACGATGATGCCGACGCCGCCCGGGCCGAACCCTTCGTAGCGGATTTCATCGAGGTTCTCAGCGCCGGCGCCGCCGCCCTTGTCGATGGCGCGCTGGATGTTGTCCTTTGGCATGTTCATGGCGCGCCCGGCGGCCATGGCTCGGAAGAGACGCGGGTTGGAATTGGGGTCGGCGCCCCCGAGCTTCACCGCCGCCTGGATTTCACGCGCGATCTTGGTGAACGCCTGCGCGCGCTTCTTATCCTGCCCGCCCTTGCGGTGCATGATGTTGGCGAATTTGGAATGGCCGGCCATTTATCGTTCCCTGGGGGCGAGGCTTCTAGCCATGACGGGGCGTTTTCTCAAGTTCGGACGACGCCGCGGCCGTTTCGGTGAAGCGTAGCCGATTGCCGAACGGATCGACGGCGTTCATCACGGTTGCCCCATAGGGCATCTCCTCCAGGCTAGGCCGATTGTACTTGTAGTTCTTGCCAATCAGATCAGCATGAACAGCCCTGACGCCAGACAACTGAACACCAATGGTCACGCCAGGCGATGCATCGCCGTGATGATCGCTCAGATGAATTTTCACGAAGCC
>JAFEDV010000356.1 GCA_018241475.1 Pseudomonadota bacterium
AGAAGTCTATTCTGGCGACATCGTCGTCGTCGCGGCTGGCGCCGTGAACACCGCCGCGCTGCTGCTCGCCTCGAAGAACCCGGGACATGACAACGGGCTCGCGAACGGTTCGGATCAGGTCGGGCGCAACTACATGTTCCATACCATGTCGGCGATGGTGTCGGTGACGCCCACGAGGTTCGATGCGCCTTTTCCGAAAACTCTGTGCGTGAACGATTTCTATTCGCGCGATCCGGACGGCGGATTCGAGTTTCCCATGGGCCACATCCAACTGCTGGAGCACATGGATGGGCACGTGCTTGAAGGCCAGGCCGAGGAGGAAGGTGTTGCGCCCTTCCTGATCCCTGACTTCCTGTCCGAGGCGGCCGCGGAGCGCATGCTGGCCTTCCTCTGCATCTCCGAGGATCTGCCCGACGCGGGCAATCGCGTCCGAATCGACGGCGACAAAATCTTCCTCGACTATACGCACGGCGACCTGAGCGGCCACACGCGGCTGACCCAGAAGCTCGATCGCGCACTCGACGGCTTCATGGGCGATGAGGGGATCCTGAAGCACCATTTCCAGGTGCAGAAGATGTTGCCGCTCTTCGGCACGGCGCACATGTGCGGGACGACTCGGTTCGGCGGCGATGCGAAGACGAGCGTGCTCGACCGCAATTGCAAGGCGCACGACCTCGACAATCTCTATGTCGCCGACGCGAGCTTCTTCCCTTCCTCAGCCGCGGTAAACCCCACACTGACGATCGTCGCCAACGCATGGCGGGTCGGCGATCATCTGAAGGAGCGGCTGGGCGTGCGCGACGCCTCTAGTGCGGCTGCTGGCCGCCCTGCATCTGTGCCTGGCAGTTCAGTTGCTGGAAGCGGTTGCTGATCGCCTGCAAGCGCTGCTGGTCAAGACCGGCCATTGAGTTGTTGAGCCGATCCATCTGCGCCTGCATGCGCGCTTGTTGGCGCGGCGCGTCCGCTTGGGCTTGCTGCTGCTGCTGTTGTTGTTGTTGCTGCTGTTGCGCGACGCAGGCCATGCCGAGGAACGGGATGTAGCACGTCGGGTTCATCGCTTGCTGTTGCGCCTCACGCTGCTTTTGCAGCGCTTCCTGCTGCATGGCATTGGCCTCGACGCCGAATTGCGGATCAAGATGACTATGCATCTGCTGGCCGGCGCCTCCCATCTCCGCCGCCATCTGATCGCAGGTCATGGTGTCGACTGGCGGCAAGTTTTGCTGCTGCGACTGAGTTGCGGGAGGCGGCGTGGCGGTGTGAGTGTCCGCGAAGGCGGCGGCGGCGCTGAATATGGCGAGAGCGGCGAAGGCGGAGAGCGGCTTCAGCATGGAAGGCTCCTGTCTGTGTCCCTCTGACAGTCTGCAACAAATGTCGGTTCTCGTGAAGGAGGCCTGAAGGCTTTCACCTTCAGGCCCCGTTCTAACCGCACCAAGTATCGAAGCGGGGAGCTTACGCAACGATTTGGGCGGCTTGACCCATCACGCTCATGGCGACCGGAACGAAAATCGCGGCGGCGGCGAGGAGTGCATACAACTTGGTCATCGAACTGACTCCGAGGCGGCTAAGCGGTGATCTGCGCAGCCTGCGCAAGCACCGCGTAAGCGATCGGCGCGCACAGCAGAGCGGCGAGAGCGAAACTGTAGAATTTGGCGGTGCGGGTCATGGTCCTGGCTCTTGGCGGTCGAAGCCTCATTGCTTCGATACGAGGAAGGTAAGCGAGCCTTGACCGTGCCGCTGTGACATCGGGCACGCACGGCACTGGCGCGGGGGCCGCAAAAGGCTGACATTGCGGGCAAGGCGGACTGCGGGGACGGCTTTGGCGACGATATTCTGGCTGATGATGATCGGCAGCGGCGTCTGCCTGGTGCTGGCGGGGTCCTATTTTGCGCCAGCGCGCACGACGATCACCATCGACACCGGCGCCTCCGCCGCGCAGGCGGAAATGCGTCTGCTCTGGGGCCTCGGGCCGACCGTGTTTTCACACGCCCTGCCGAAGAGCGGTCATGGCAATCCGCTGGAGGTCTTCCACGACCCGTTGCGTATCGCCAACGCGCTGATGACGCCGGGCATCGCCGATGTGAGCTACGGAGCGCTGCGCCGGCTTTACCAGTGCAAACCGCGCGTTGCGCGCCTCGAGCTCGGTCTCAATCTGGCGGACAGCGCGCACAACCGGGTTGTCGAGACCGCAGCACAAGCGGCGCTTGCCGCGGCGCCGGCGAC
>JAFEDV010000357.1 GCA_018241475.1 Pseudomonadota bacterium
ATTTTATTGTTTTTCGATGCAACAAGTACCAGCATTCCCGCCATTGCGCAGCTGGTTCAAGGGAGCATGCCTCCCTAAAGTGCCGGGCATGGAGGCCGGGCGCATCTCAACCCCCTGCATCAAGGTCTGCATCGTCGATGGCGCATCCGGGCTCTGCATCGGCTGCGGGCGGACGCTCGCGGAAATCGCCGCCTGGGGCGGGATGGACGAAGCGCGCCGCCGCTCGATCATGGACGAGTTGCCTGCCCGGCTGAAGAAGACCGGGGTCGGCGGGTGACGGCGGCCTGGACGTATGTCGTCTGGTGCTTGATGGCGCTTGTGTTGGTGGGGACGGGTCTGGCGCGCGCCGAGCGCCGGCGCGCCACAGCATCCGGCGCGCCGGGATTGCTGACATCGGCGCTTATCTGGACCGGCGTCCTCCTGTTTGTCGTTGTGGCCTATCGGGCCTTATCGTTCTGGACCGGCGTCGGCGGCTTGTTTCGTTAAGCCGCCGCTTGTGCGTCGTCGGCGACGTGCGCCAATGCGCGACGGACAATGTCGACGCCGGCGCCCGCACGCACCGCCTGCTCCGACAACGTGCGCCGCCAGGCGCGCCCTCCGGGCTGCGCATTGAAGAGCCCCAGTATGTGGCGTGTCATCGCGTGCAGCGGCGCGCCTTGCGAGAGCGCCGCCTCGATATAAGGCATGTATTGTTCGACGGCGTGTACGCGTGATTGCGACGGCGCGGACGCGCCGAAAACGCGAGGATCGGCGTCGAGCAGCATCGCTGGATTCTGATAGGCGGCGCGCCCGAGCATAACGCCGTCGAGGCCTGCGCCTTCTGCGAGTCCATGATCGATGTCGCGGAGACCGCCATTGAGGATGATCCGCAGTTGCGGCCGCTCGCGCTTCAGCGTGCGCACGAGCTCGTAATCGAGCGGCGGCACGTCCCTGTTCTCTTTCGGCGACAGCCCGCTCAGCCACGCCTTGCGCGCGTGCACGACGAAGGTGCGGCATCCTTCGCGGGCGGCGAGATCGACAAGCGCAAACAGCGATGAACGAGTATCCTGATCGTCGACGCCGATGCGCGACTTGATCGTCACTTCGATATTGGGCGCGGCAGTCTGAGCCGCCGCCCAAAGCCGCGCGACCAGTTCCGGCTCGCGCATGAGGCAGGCGCCGAACCGCCCCGCCTGCACGCGGTCGGACGGACAGCCGATATTGAGATTGATCTCGTCGTAGCCGAAGCCCGCGCCGATGCCCGCGGCCTCAGCGATTCTGCGGGGATCGCTGCCTCCCAATTGCAACGCGACCGGTTGTTCAATACCTGAAAAGCCAAGCAGCCGACGGCGGTCGCCGTGGATGACGGCGTCGGCGGTGAGCATCTCCGTGTAGAGCAGCGCGTGGCGCGTCAGCGTGCGGTGGAAGGCCCGGCAATGCCGGTCCGTCCAATCCATCATAGGCGCGATACAGAGGGTGTGGTCGAGGCGCTTCATCGGCGCGCCTTCTTAACGGCGCGCCAGGGGCAAGACCACATCTTCTGTTCATGCCGGACGGCGTGAAGCCGCCCCGAAACCGATCGGGGCCGCGCGCGGGCGACCTGCCGCGACATTCCGCTTCGCCTTGACGTCCGACAATTGCGAGGCGCCGGGGCCATGATAGCGCCGGGCCATGACCTTCGGTTACGCGCATGCCGGCTGGCGTGGGCCCCGCTCGCTTGCGCCGCCGGCGCCGCCGCTGTTCCTGTTGCAGCCGCTGCTCGCGCGCATTGCGCGCGCGGTCGCGCGCAGACATCCAGAAATGTTCGCTCGCCTCGGAATCCATCAGACAAGCCGCTTCGTCATCGAACCGATTGGGCTTCCGTTCGTTCTCTATCTGCAGCCGGCGCCGCGAAACCCGATTCTGCGGGCGCTGCCGCGGCACGCGCGTCCGGTATGTGAAGCACGCATCGCCGCGCCCTTCCTTCAGCTGCTGCGTATGATCGACGGCGAAGCCGACGGCGACGCAGTATTCTTCGCCCGCGATCTTGTCGTGTCCGGCGACACCGAGGCGGTCGTCAGCCTCCGCAACGCCATCGATGACCTCGACGGCTCGCTCGCTGCGAGCGTGGCGGGCGTGTTCGGCCCGCCGGGCAAGCTTGCCTTGGCGCTGCTGTCGCGACGCGCCAAGAGACAAACGGCGTGAGCGCACGCCCCGAGCTGGTTTGTCCGGCCGGAACGCCGGCGGCGTTGCGCGACGCCGTGGACGCTGGCGCCGACAGCGTTTATTGCGGCTTCCAGAACGCCACCAACGCTCGCAATTTCCCCGGACTCAATTTCACCGCCGAAGAGCTGCGCACCGGCGTCGCCTACGCGCATGGTCGCGGCGCCAAGGTGCTGCTCGCCATCAACACATTTCCACCCGCGGGAAAGTTCTCGCTCTGGCGCGATGCGGTCGACACCGGCGTGGCGCTTGGCGTCGACGCGATCATCGTCGCCGACATTGGCGTTGCAAGCTACGCTGCGCGCACCCATCCAACGCAGCGCCTGCATCTTTCGGTGCAGGCTTCGGCGTCCAGCCCGGAAGCCATCCGCTATTATTGCCGCGAGTTCGGCGTCAAGCGCGTGGTGCTGCCGCGCATCCTTACCGTGTCGGAGATCAAGTCGATCGTCAGCGAAATCCCGTGCGAGATCGAGACCTTCGTCTTCGGCAATCACGGCCTCATGCTCGAAGGACGCTGCAGTCTCACCAATTATGCGACCGGCGTATCCACCAATATGGACGGCGTGTGCTCTCCGGCGGCGCAAGTACGCTTTGAGCCCGCCGAAGGCGGCGCGCTCATGAGCCGCCTCGGTGATCACGCGATCGACCGCTTCGAGTCGGGCGAGAAGGCGGGTTATCCGACCATCTGCAAGGGCCGCTATACGACGCGATGCCGCCAAGAGCCGTACTACGCCTTCGAGGAGCCGGTGAGCCTCAACCTGGGGCCGATGCTAGCGGAACTCGTGCGAGCCGGAGTCAACGCCTTCAAGATCGAAGGCCGGCAGCGCTCGCGCGCTTACGTCAAGAGGGTGGTTTCCGCGTTTCGCGGGGGCATCGATGCGGTGCTTGAAGGGCGCGAGCCGAATGTCGGCGACCTGATCAGCCTCACTGAAGGCCAGAAGCAGACCGAGGGCGCTTTCAAGACCAAGCGGTGGCGGTGAGCGCGATGGCAGGCTGCGTCCAGCTGACATTGGGCCCGTTGCTGTTCCATTGGCCGATCGAAGCGAAGCGCGATTTCTATGCGCGCATCGCCGACGAAGCGCCTGTCGACGTCGTGTACCTCGGCGAAGTGGTGTGCTCAAAACGAGCGCCGTTTTCAGAGCCACACTATCCCGAGATCGCCGAACGCCTCGCACGCGCGGGCAAGCGAGTGGTGTTCTGCTCGTTGGCGGAGGTTATGCTGCGGCGTGAGCGGCAGATGACGGCCGAACTCTGTGCGCTGACTGATTACGAGGTCGAGATCAACGACGCCTCCGGGCTGGCCGCCATCGGCGGCCGCCCGCACCGCATCGGCCAGTTCTTCAACGTCTATAATGAAGAGACGCTGCGCCACCTCGTCCACAACGGCGCCACCCACTTCACATTGCCGGCCGAGCTTCCGCGCGACTCCGTTGCGATCCTGGCTGACGCTGCGCGCGCCTGCGGGGTCACGCTCGAAGTGCAGGCGTTCGGGCGGACCCCGCTTGCACTTTCGGCGCGCTGCTATCACGCGCGCGCGCACGGACGGGTCAAGGACAATTGCCAGTTTGTCTGCGAAGAAGATCCCGACGGCATGGTCTTGAGCACGCTCGAAGGACGCGACTGGCTCGTAATCAATGGCGTGCAGACACTTTCATACCCTTATCTTTGCCTGCTGGACCGGATCCATGGCTTGCAGCGTATTGGCGTGACGCATCTGCGTCTTTTGCCCCATGCACTCGACATGATTGCGGTCGCGCGGCTATTCCGCGGGGTCGCCGACGGGATCCTGGAGCCCGCTGAAGCGCAAACGCGTCTCCTCGCAAGCGGCGCCATCCCCGCCCTGACGAACGGCTTCTGTCAAAGCTAATCGGCGAGCGCGCGCGTGTAGGTCGCCATGTCGAAGTAATCCCTCCAAGCCGTTATCTTTCCGTCTTTCAACTCGAACACGCCACAGCATGGCAGGTCGACCGCTTTGTCACCGACGCGCGTCCGATCCAAACGCTCGACCATGACGAGGTCGCCTGACGCCAGAATCGTACGAATGTCCCAGGACGTTTCACTCCAGTCTTTGAGGAAGGCCTGGATGAACCGCCGCAAGCTCTCGTGTCCGGCCACAGGCGCGATGGGCATGTTGTGATAGACGCCGTCGCACGCGAAGAACGACACCAACTCCTCCACATCGAGGCGCGACCACGCGGCGATGAAATCGCGTATCAGGGTTTCGTTCGGCGACATGCAAGTTTCTCCCGTGCGCAGGCGGCGGCGACGGAGCGTTGTTCAGACGCGGTACTTAGCCAAGCCCCCCTCGTCCAGTTCGACGCCGATGCCGGGCCGGTCGCTGAGGACAATGTCGCCGTTCTCCCAACACAATGGATCCTTGACGATCTCATCGAAAAAGCCACGCGACTTGTAGATGCTTTCCTGGATCAGGAAGTTGGGAATGCAGGCGTCCAATTGCATGGCCGCCGCCGTGATGATGGGGCCGCCCCACACATGCGGGGCCATGAGCACGTAGTGCGCTTCCGCGAGCGCGGCGATCTGCTTTGCCGCGGTGAACCCGCCGCAGCTGCCGAGATCGGGCTGCGCGTAGTGACAGGCGCCTGCTGCGAAGAGTCGCTGAAAGTCGTGGATGTGCGCCAATCTCTCGCCCGTCGCGATGGGGATCGAGGTGCTTGCGGCGACCCTCGCCATCTCGGCGACGTTCTCCGGCGGACACGGCTCTTCGAGCCAGAGCGGATCGTATTTTTCGAGCCGTTTGGCGAGCCGCCGTGACACCGACGGCGTAATCTGGCCGTGCGTGCCGATCATGATATCGGCGCGGGCGCCAACGGCGTTGCGGATCGCCTCGATGGTGCGCTCGGCGCGGTCATATTCCTCGACGCCGATCTCCCACGGCGCGATCGGCTGCGTGCCGGGCAGGGTGTATCGAAGCGGATCGAGCTTTACGCCGGTGAAGCCGTCCTCGACGATC
>JAFEDV010000358.1 GCA_018241475.1 Pseudomonadota bacterium
GCAAAATTGTTGGGCGACGCCAGGCCCGTGGCCTGTTGTATGGTCTGCACTTCGCCATCGACGTTGTAGGTCCACAGCGTCTGCACGTTCGTGCCGGTCGGACCGTTGAATTGCGTCAGTCGCCGCGAAGCGTCGTAGGTTCCGGTGAACACATGCCCGTTCGGGTCGGTGACGCTGTTGATGTCGCCGTAGATATTGCGCGCAAACGTCGTGGTCAGATTGAGCGCGCCTGAAGCGATCGTGACGCTGGTCAGATAGTGCGAGGCTGCGTCATAGGCGTTGGTGGTGACGATGCCGGTGGGATCAGTCTTGGTGAGACGTTGCCCCAGGCTGTTCCAGGTATAGCTGGTAATTGGATTGACCAGTGCAGCGGACGAGGTTGTTCCGTCGTCGACGGCAGGTTGGCTTACCTGCGAGGGAAGACAACGCCCCGTGAGAAGCGTGGTCGCTGTGAGGTTGCCGTTGGCGTCGGTTTGCGACGTGGGGATGCCGCAGGTCGCGTCATAGCTGGCGCTGGTCACAATATTGGGCAGCGACGAGCCAGGCTTGGGATGCCTGGTCACCTGGATCGGGTTGTTGAGCGTATCGTAGTCCGTGTGCTCCCAATTGCCTTCGGGATGATGCACATCCGTGGCGCGGTGAAAGACATCGTATTGGGTATCGGTCTCGTTGCCATTGCGATCGATTGAGCGCACCGGCTGCCCGTTCTCGTCGTAGTAAATGCGCGATTGATGCCCCAGCGCGTCGGTCATGGCGCCGATGCGGCCGCTCGAGGTGTAGTAGTGCGAGACGTTGCCAGTCGCGCTGCCGCAATTCGCAGCTGAACGGCAGCCGTCGGTCAGCGTATCGACTTCGCCCAAGGTGCCGGCAACATAGTTGAACTGCGCGATCGGAATTGTTGTCGACGATGGCGCAAAGACCCGCCAATTGCTGGGACTAGAACCGTCATAGACCCAGGTATTGCCGTCCGTGCCGGTGACAGACAATTTTCCCGGACCGGCGCTCAAGTCCAGATTGATGGCGGCGGAGCGGACGCCGTCTGTAACGGTATAGGACGGTGTGTTGGTGGTCTGCGTGCCGCCGTTCAGGGCGAGGCTGCGGCCCAGATTGTTGGAAAGCGTGGTGTCATCGAAATCGACGGTGACGCCTTGGGGAAAGACTTGGTGGCGGAAACGAAGACCATGCCGACGCTTTGTGCCGCCATTGGAGCCCGAGCTATTGCAACCGCTATAATCGCTGAGCCACGGGCCGTAGTACGACGTCGAGCCATCGTGCGCGACTTCACGCACGCACATGCCATCGTAGGACCAATTCTCTTCGGAGCTATTTGAGAACGCCACGGCCGTTCGTTGTCCATAGAGCGTGATCTGAGTTGAATCGCCGGGCGGCGGATTAAACGCGCCATCCGCCAATTGCACAAAACTTCGGCTCTCCGGCCCATGCACGAGGATCACTGAATTGTAGACGAGCTGCTCGCTCCACCAGGCGAGCACATGCATGGCCGCGACCTGATATTCGAGCGTTGCGAGATCGCTCGATTGGTCGCCATTGAGCGCAATGAGAGCGCGGATGACGGCGATGGTGTCGGTGGCCTCACGCGGCGAGCGCACGCCGAAAGCGTCGCCGCCGTCATTTTGCAGGCGCGCCTCGGCGTTGAAATTCGAGGTCCAGCCGGAATCGCCGAAACGTTCTTGACTCGCGGTAATCTGATAGGTGGCGCTGTCGCGCGTCATCTGATCATAGCCGCCGCCGGAGCGGTACGAGCGCTGAAAGCTTAGAGCGTAAGGATAGCCGCCCTCGCCCACCACCAGATCCGGGGGCGGGGTGTAGCTCACGACGCCTGAGTTGAGATCAACGTTGTAGGCTTCGGCGCGGGAGGAATATTGCCGCTCGAGGAAGGTCTCGGGGATGGAAAAGATTTTGAGCGGATTTTCTTCCGCTTCGTCCGTGCCGGCGCCGCCAGCCAGATGCGTCCAGGCGGTCACCGTGACCTCGTGATCGATGGCGCCTGAATTCAAAGCGATGAAGGCGCCGCCGCGCTCGGGACCGGTGGAGACGCACACTTGCGGGACGCCGCCGACTTGGCCGCAGCGGAAGGTGATTTGCGCGAGGCCTGGCCCCAGATTGGAGTTCTCCGGCACAATCACCGAATTGCCGGCATTGACGGCGTCCTGCACCGCCGAGCGGGTCGGCGAGCCGTTTTCGTAATTGTTCTGGATTTGCGCTGAGACATAAGTCCAGTTGGCGGCGTTGGCCCAGAAAAAGCGCTGGCCGGCGGTATTGTCGCTGGTCGACACCCAGTCGAAGCGAGAGGCGGTGGTTGCGGTGAACACAGAGTCCAGGCTCTGCTGCACGGCGCTGCCTTCAAGCGTGGCGCTCAGGGCGGCGACGGTGCGGCGAAGCGAGAGCGTCAGCGCCGCATCGCCCGAGTTCGCGACGACGGAGATTGAGCTCTGAGAGCTTAGCGCGCCGAGCGTGCCGGAAGGACTGAAGCTGAAGCCGTTGATGGTGAGCGAACCGGCGCCGATCACGACATCGTGCACGGCGGTGGTGGCGGCGCCAATGCGCTCGACCATGTCGATGGCCGAACCCAATTGTGTCGCATAATTTGCGCCAAAGCGACGCTTGGTGGCGCGTTGCGCCCCCACCAGGGCCGATTCTTGGCCGCCATCCTGGTAATTGGGATTGTTGTATTGGACGGCGCCATCTTCGCCGGTGCTGCGCGCTTCCATATAGGCGCCGAAGTGCGGGCTCATGTGGCCGCCGCCGATGATCAGCTGAAAGGCGCCCGCTTGCATGGGGGCGTCAAGAGCGACGGTGTGATCGA
>JAFEDV010000359.1 GCA_018241475.1 Pseudomonadota bacterium
AGTGAAGGTAATGTTGGCGACCTCCGACCATTGCTGAAGCGCCAGCTCGGTCGCCGTGATCTGCGCGGCGCTGAAGCGCGAAAAGCCGGCTGTGTCCTCCGGCATTGGTGTCGGCGCAGTCGCGCGGAACGCGTAGGTGATGCTCAGGCTCGTGCCGAGCGACAAATTCCATCCCACGCTTGGCCAACCGCGGGTAATCTGCGCCGCTGCCTGGTCCCAACTGAAGATGGTCTTGCCGTTGCTGGCGGTGCCGCTTGACGGAAGTATCGTGTAGGAAGGATCGAATATCGACGAAGGGGCGTTGAACGATTCAAATGCCTCGTATCCATGGCCGAAAAACGACATTCGCTTCGCCATGGCAGCCGCTCCAATTCTCCCGTTCGTTGGGTCAGCCTAGTTGAAATTGGCACGCGAACAATTGCCGCCATGCCGCAATTCCGGTCCGAATTGCAGAATAGGCCGAATGGCCGTGCAGGATGTCGAACGCATCCGAACTAGCGCAGGCTGAGGTTGAATTGCCCCAAGATCGGCAGTCCTTATTCGGGGTTGTTGCAGAATGAGTACAACCTTGGCGAGCTATAACTTTTGGACTAGCCTTCCAAACGCGAGCCGCTAACCTTCGGCTCGCGACGGGAGGGAATCGACGGTGGGGGGATTGCGCCATCTCAAGCGCCAGCGCGCTGTGTTGTCCGATAGAAGCAATTGTTTTTACGCGGATAAATGCGTTGTCATCACTGGTGCTGCCGGCAGCATTGGCTCAGCCCTGGCGGCTGAACTGGCCGACCTCGGATGCAGTCGGCTTGTGCTTCTCGACCATGTCGACCACGGGCTCTTGACTGTCGCCGAACACATCGGTCGGAGCAATCGGTCGCTGGATGTCGTCGACGCGCTTTGCGACATCCGCGATCGGGAGCGGCTGAGCCGATGGATGCGGCGCGTTCGCCCCGATGTGGTCATGCATGCGGCGGCGCTGAAACATGTGCATTTCGGGGAAAGACATCCCAGCGAATGCGTGCTGACAAACCTGGTTGGCGTTCGGAACGCGCTTCAAGCCGCGCTCGAGGCTGGCGCGCAGCATTTCACCTTGGTCTCGACCGACAAGGCCGCTTCGCCGGTGTGCGTCATGGGCGCAACCAAGCGCCTGGCTGAACTGCACCTGACAGGATTTGAACACGAATGCGGCGGCGCGATTACGCTCAAGTCCGTGCGCTTCGGCAACGTGATCGGTTCGCAAGGATCCGTTGTGCCGCGCTTCACAGCCCAGATTGCCGAGGGAGGCCCGATCGAGGTGACGCACGCTGACATGGAGCGGTTCTTCATGTCGGTGGAGGACGCCGTTGGCCTCATTCTCAATGTCACCTGCGCCGAAGACGGCTTTGGCGCCTATTTCATGGAAATGGGCGATCCGGTTTCGATTGTTGAGCTGGGGCGCGAGATGATCGCACGCTCGGGGCGCGACATCGGCATCGAGTTCACGGGCCTGCGCCCCGGCGAGAAGCTGAAGGAAGAATTGTTCGACGCCGCTGAAGTCGTCTCAGCGACTACGCTGGCCGGCGTCTTTCAAGTCTCACCGCGCTCGATCGATGCTGCTGTGTACACAGCAGAGGTCGATAGACTCGAGCAGGTGGCGCGCACCTGCGACGATGCTGTCGTTGTGCGGCGCCTCTTCGCGTTGCTGGACGCTCGGCTTGGCCGGGAAGAACGGGCTGTAGGCTGACGGCTCAACCGCGATGACGCGATGGGTGAAACGCAAACCCTCGTAAAGGGATGTCTATCTCGCCAGAACTACCTTCCAACAGGGAGGCCAATCGCCAGCAAGGTCAGTAGGAGCGGTCGCCGCGAGTGTGCCAACGCCAAGCGCTGGCGACGATGTCGTCGATCTTGGAGTACTTTGTTCGCCAGCCTAGGATGTCGCGGGCCTTGTCCGCCGCCGCTACGAGAACTGGAGGATCGCCCGCTCGCCGGCCGGTTACGGCATAGCGAAGCGGTTTCCCCGATGCTCTCTCTACCGCATGAACGATATCCAAGACTGAGGTGCCTTCTCCTGTACCGAGGTTGAACGCCGCAACTTCATCGTGCTCTGTTAGGTACGTCAGTGCGCGAAGATGGGCGTCAGCCAGGTCGTCAACATGAACGTAATCTCGGATCGCGGTTCCGTCTCTTGTGTCAAAATCCCGCCCGAAGATGCGAAAGGGGGCCCCTGAGATTGCCGATCTGATCGCTAACGGGATTGCATGTGTCTCAGGTTCGTGCCGCTCTCCAATCAGTCCATCCAAGTCGGCGCCGGCAGCGTTGAAGTATCTGAGCATCACGGCGCCGAGGCCGTACGCTGCGACGTGGTCCGATATCATGCGCTCGACAATGAGCTTCGACCAGCCGTACGGATTGATCGGGGATTGCGGATGACTTTCGTCGATCGGAATTGTGAGCGGCGTTCCGTACGTTGCGCACGTCGAAGAGAACAGGAGCCGCGTGACGCCAGCTTTGCGCATGGCGTTGAGCACTGACAGACTGCCAACACAATTGTTGCGGTAGTAAGCGTGAGGGTCTTCGACCGATTCCCCCA
>JAFEDV010000035.1 GCA_018241475.1 Pseudomonadota bacterium
CGCCGGGAAAGGCGACGCGCGCCGTGCCGTAGTCGGGCATGAACAGCGTGTCGCCTGCAAACACCGCATCGCCGATGCGATAGCTTACGCACGCGGGCGTATGCCCCGGCGTGTGCATCACCTCGATGCTGAGTTCTCCCAGCGCCAGCCGGTCTCCGTCCTTCAGCAGGCGGTCGAACTCGCGCCCGACGCCGCTCACGTCGGCGACATTGAACAGCTTCTTGAACACCGCCTGCACGGCCGCGATGTGCTCGCCGATCATCACCGGCGCGCCGGTCTCTCGCTTGAGGAACGACGCCGCGGACAAGTGATCGGCGTGCGCATGCGTCTCGAGAATGTAGTCGATGGCGAGTTTCTCCTGGCGCGCCGCATCGAGAATGGCCTGCGCCGAACGCCTCGCGGTGCGTCCGGATTTCGGGTCGAAGTCGAGCACGCTGTCGATGACCGCCCCGCGCCGTGTCGCCGCATCCCAAACCAGATAGCTCACAGTGAATGTGGCTTCGTCGAAGAAGCTGCGGACTTGCGGGTTGGGCATTTTTTGCGTCCTCCTCGCGCGTTATATTAGCAGTTGCTAACATTCATCGCAACCGCTACAAGCCGCTCATGAGCAGTCTGCGTCCCGTATGCAAGGCAAGCCGGCGCGCCGGCGCATTGATCGAGATCACAACGCGACGGCGGCGGGCTCGGTGACGATTGCGGATATCCTGGCGATTGTGAGCGGCGGCGCCGTCGGGCTGGTGCTGGCGCTGATCGGCGGCGGCGGCTCGATTCTGGCGACGCCGGCGCTGCTCTACCTTGTCGGCATGAGCGATGCGCACGCGGCGATCGGCACCAGTGCGCTGGCGGTTTCGGTCAACGCGTTCGCGAATCTCATCCAGCATGCCCGGCGCGGCCACGTCATGTGGCGCTATGGCGCCATCTTCGCCGCGGCCGGCGTCGTCGGCGCAGCCGCCGGCGCGGGCCTGGGGCAACGCACCGATGCGAGAGTGCTGCTGCCGCTGTTTGCTTTGCTGATGATCGCCGTCGGGGTTTTCATGCTGCGCCGCAAGAGCGGCGGCGACGAAGCCATCCCGCGCTTCGAGCCGCACAAGGTGGGGCGGTTGATTGCAACCGGCGCAAGCGTCGGCGCCATTTCGGGCTTCTTCGGCATAGGCGGCGGATTTCTGATCGTGCCCGGCCTCGTGGGCGCAACCGCCATGAGCATGATCCAGGCCATCGGCACCTCGCTCTTATCGGTGAGCGCCTTCGGCGCGACCACCGCTTCTTCCTACGCCATCGCGGGGCTCATCGATTGGCGCGTCGCTGCGCTCTTCATCGGCGGCGGCGTCGCCGGCGGCATGCTCGGCTCGACCTTCGCCGCACGTCTTTCCAAGCAGCGCGGCGCGCTGCAGCGCATCTTCGCGGGCGTCGTCTTCGCAGTGGCGGCTTACATGCTCTATCGTTCGCTGCGGTGACGCTCACGCCAGCAATGTCTTGCGGGTTGGAGCGCGCCGCTCCACGGCGCATCCTTTGATCGCTTGACAGTACGCAGGCCCAAGCGCGCGACTCCGTCGCACAACTCTCACGGTGGGCCTTAGAGGCGCGCCTCCACAAGCGAGATCGCGCCCCTAAGCATCCACGTCGGCTTCCAG
>JAFEDV010000360.1 GCA_018241475.1 Pseudomonadota bacterium
CCTGTGCAGAAAAAAACGCCCCCGGATGGAGATCCGAGGGCGTTCGCGTTCCTCGGAGATCGGGTCGACCGATCTCCGCGATGGAAATCAGCCGTGCTGGTGGAGGCCGTCCTTGCGCAGGTACGACCCGTTCGACGCGCGCGGTCCCGCATCGCGCTGTGAGCGCGACGGAGCGAGGCTGGCGGCGTGTGGAAGTCGGAATCGCATCGGAAGATCGTCGTGTCGTTTCGCGGGGATCGAAGCGCCGAGTGCTTCGAAGGGCGCGGACATTACGCCCGTGTTTTTGCAATTGCAATCGGTATTCCGACGAACGGTCGTCGCGCGGGTTCGTCATCGGGTGCGTGGCGCACATCATTTCCCACGCGCTATGCGTGGCATGCGGGCCCACCGTGCGCGATGGCGCGGCGGCCGCGGGCGGATCGAAACCAGGCCCGTGGGCGAGGCGCGGTGCGCTTGCTTCGCGCGCGCCGCGTGACGTGGCCCACGCCGAAAAACAAGAAACCGCGCCGGGGCGCGGTTTCGAATAACGCAGTTTATGTCGTTAGAAATGGTGGGCGGAGGTCTATCCAAAAGTCGGCCCAAGTGACTGAAATTGCGCGAATCTGCGCGAGCGAAAAAATCAGATACCGTCAAAACTACCGTAAGGCAGGCGCGACGCCGGGAGCACTACGCGCGCGCGGGAGCGTTGCGCATCCCGTCAGGGGCGCCGTCCGGTCCAGGTCGTACGGCCGGCAGCAGGTCGCCCCGTGCGGCAATCCATCGCTCGATATGGCGCTTGCCCTGCGCGATGCTCGCGGCGCGGCCGGTCAGGGTGTTGCCGCGCCATCGGATCGTGACGCGGAAGCGCGCGTCGTCGGGAAGGACGTAGGCGACGCCACGATAGTTGAAGTGCAGCCATGCGCCCTCGCGCGACTCAGGTCATCTGTAGGCGGGCGGGAGCATGCGTCAACCATCGCCCTTGGCCGTCGCATCCGATGCGATCTTGCAGGGCGTACAGTAGCCCGTCGGTCATCGCTCCGTCCCGGCTCGCACGGCGGCGGCGGGTTCACTCTTTCGCTTGACTTTGAACGCGAGATTTCTGTTAACCTATAAGTTAACATCATGCGACTCAAACGACTGTACCGTGGCAAGTGGGAGATCTTAGCTCCGGTCGATGAGGCCGGCTGTTGTGACGTCCTCGAAACACTTTCAGCCTTGCAGCAGGCGAAACAAACGAGAGCAACGGTTGCTGGATTTGTCGCTCAATGGACCCAAATAGATCACTTCGGGCCAAGATCGTTGGGCACCGGAATTTATCATCGAGTAGATGATGAGCACGAAATCAACGAATTTAGAAAGCGTGATCATCGCATTCTCTGCTTTGAAGCAGACGGAAGAGTCATCGTGTGCTC
>JAFEDV010000361.1 GCA_018241475.1 Pseudomonadota bacterium
AATCCCGTCACCGGCCGGCAGCAATTGATCCTGATCGACGACGCGCAATTGTCCCAGGCCGCGCTGCAGGCCTGGGATCAGCAATTGCGCGAAACCCCGACTTGGACCAACCGCGCCGCGCAGGCGCGCCTCGAACGTATCGGCACGCGCATCGTCACCGCGGCGGGCCTCGGCAATCAGCCATGGGAATTCCGGCTGTTCGACACCAAGGAGAAGAACGCGTTCGTGCTGCCCGCCAACAAGGTCGGGTTTTATCGCGGTCTCTACGAGATGTGCGATCTCGACGATTGGATCGGCTGCGTGCTGGGTCACGAAACCGGGCACGTCACCGGCCGTCACGCGGCGGAGCGCTACAGCCGCGAGATGGTGACGCAAACCGCGCTCGGGGTGGCGGGCGCGGCGATCCACAGCGACATCGCTCGCGCCGCGCTGGGCATGGGCGCGCAAGTGGGCGTCAGCCTGCCGTTCTCACGCGAGCAGGAAGCGGAAGCCGACATCATCGGCATCCGCTACATGCACGACGCCGGCTATGACGTGCGCCAGGCCATCCCTTTCTGGCAGCGGATGGAGGCTGACGGCGGCGCCCGGCCGCCGGAATTCCTCTCCACGCACCCAAGCCCCGACAACCGCATCCAGCGGATACGCAACTATATCGACGGTCAGGGCTGGGGGCCGGTCTGAGGGAATGGTACCGCCTCCAGGGCTCGAACCAGGGACCTCTGGATCCACAATCCAGCGCTCTAACCAACTGAGCTAAGGCGGCATTCCGGGGCGCGGAAGCTAGCGCCGCACCCTGACCGAAGCAAGGCATGCTAAGTGCTTGAAAGATGACGCCGGACCCCGATCCGAACAGGTTGAAGAGCGCCCACGCCCGCTATGCGGCGCACGCCGCGAAGACTTGCGGCTATCGCTTCCGCTCGCTCGACGGCGCCGACGGCTATCTCTTCGAGGTTAGCGACGGCGCGCACCGCGCCCTGTTCGCGGCTGGACAGGGTTCGCCTTACGCGCTCAACGACGCCAACGCGGCCTCGCTCGCACGCGATAAGTCGTTTTGCGCCGAGGCATTGCGCGCGGCCGCATTACCGGCCCTTCCCGGGCGCTTGTTCTTCGCGACCAAACGCTGGTCCGAGATGCGTTCGCCCGGCCGCGAGCCGGAAGACGCGCGCGCCTTCGCCGAGACCGCGGAGTATCCGATCTTCTGCAAGCCGATCTCCGCCTCGAATGGTCTGCACGCCGAAGTGATCGACGATGCGGCGGCTTTCGACGACTATATGCGCCGCGTTGCGCGCGAGCATTTCGCTTTCTTGGCTCAGCCCTATGTGCGCGGCGATGAGCATCGCGTGTTCGTCCTCAACGGCCGCGCGCTGTTTTCCTACCGCAAGCAGCAGCCCGTCGTCGTCGGCGATGGGAAAAGCAGCGTGCGCGAATTGCGCCAACGCAGCGGCGTTCAAGGGAGGCGCACACGCGCGCGAACGGAGTCCGGCGCACCGGTCGCGCTCGACGCCATCCCGCTGCCTGGCGTGCGGATCGTGCTGGAAGGACCCGCGAACAGGTCGGCGGGCGGCGGCTCGGCTGATCTCATCGACGGCGCGCCGGCGCCCTTGGGCGATCTGGCCGTCAACGCCGCCGAGGCGTTGGGTCTGCGCGTCGCCGGCGTCGACATTTTCGACGTCTCGCCGGCGCGCGATCTGAGTGAGCTTATCGTCATCGAGGTGAATTCCAATCCGATGATCGCCACGCTGGAGGATCACCACCGCTGGGACCTGATCGCCGAAATCTGGCGCGCCAATTTTGCCGCGGCGCTGCGATGAGGCCGTGGCGCGTTCCGTATCCGAAGTTCGGCGAGGGGCCGGGGCTCGAGCGGGTCGCTGCGTTGGCGCGGCGACTGGGCATCGATCTCGCCGCGTTCGGCGAAAGCGGCGCCGTCATCGTCGGCTCCAACGGCAAAGGCTCGACGGCGGCGATGACGGCGGCATTGCTGCAGGAGCCCGCTGTTTCGG
>JAFEDV010000362.1 GCA_018241475.1 Pseudomonadota bacterium
ATCGCGCCATCCGAAAATTGTCTTGCCGAAACCGATGGAAAACGTCTCGATCGCCACCCCGCACCAACGCGCCACGCGGAAGTGTCCGAACTCGTGCACGAACACGACGATGCTGAGCACGACGACGAACGCGAGCGGATAGACGAGGATGCTTTGCAATGCTTCCATTCGACCGCTTCCTCCGCGCGCCGGCTATGATTTCTTGAAGCGCCGCCAGCCTTTAGGCCGCAGCCAGTTTTCCCGCAATCCGACGCGCCGCCTGCCGAGCGGCCTGATCCACCGCGCGAACTTCAGCGAACGATGAAGGCGTTTTTGCGATGAGCCCTGGCTCAGTTCCCTCCAGCACCGACAGAACCTCTTCCACTATCCGGCAAATGTCGAGAAAGCCGATTCTTCCGCCCAGGAAGGCGTCCACCGCGACTTCGTTGGCTGCGCTCAGCGCCGCGACCCTGGCCGGGCCGGCCTTCAGGGCCGAACGGGCCAGCCTAAGGGCCGGAAAGCGCGTCAGATCCGGCTCCTCGAAGCTCAGATTACCAATGGCGGCCAGATTCAGCCGGTTAGTGGCTACCGCCATCCGGTCTGGCCAAGCCAAAGCATGGGCAATCGGGGTCCGCATGTCGGGAGACGACAGCTGAGCCAGGACCGAACCGTCTTCGTAATGGACCAGGCTGTGAATGATGGATTGGGGGTGGATCAGGACCCCAACCCGTTCCTCCGGCGTGGCGAAGAGGTAGGTCGCCTCGATCAGTTCCAGCCCCTTGTTCATCAGCGTGGCGCTGTCCACCGAAATCTTGGGACCCATGGACCAGTTGGGGTGCGCGATCGCCTCGGCTGGACCCGCTGCAGCCATGGCCTCTTTCGTCCAGGTCCGGAACGGGCCGCCCGAGGCCGTGAGCGTGAGCCGCTCAACGCGCTCCGGATGGGTCAGCACCTGGAAGATGGCGTTGTGTTCGGAGTCGACCGGCAGCAGCTTGGCGCCGCTTTCCGCCGCCGCGCGGAGCATGAGCGGACCGGCGCAAATCAAGCACTCCTTGTTGGCGATGGCTACCGAAGCACCACGCCGCACCGCCGCGAGTGTCGGTTCGAGCCCGGCTGCGCCGACTATTGCAGACATGACCCAATCTGCTGCGCGCGCGCCACCCTCCTGCAGCGCCGAGGCTCCTGCGCCCACCTCGACATCCACGTCCGACAGCGCTGCCCGCAACGCCGCCAACCGCCCTTCGTCGGCGATCGCCGCAAAGCGCGGCCGCAGCTTCCGACAGGCATCCGCGAGCGCTGCAACATTGCTGCCGGCGGTGATGGCTTCGACATTGATATCCGCGCCCTGCGCCCGCAACTGCTCGACTACGTCGATCGTCGAGCGACCGATCGAGCCGGTCACG
>JAFEDV010000363.1 GCA_018241475.1 Pseudomonadota bacterium
CGACGTCACCGGCATTACGCTTTCAACCGAACAATTGAACGAATCCCGCGCGCGCGCCGCGAAGAAAGGCCTCTCCTCCCGCGCGCGCTTCGATTTGCGCGACTACCGCGATGTCGAAGGAATTTTCGACCGCATCGTATCGGTCGGGATGTTCGAGCACGTCGGGGCGGCGCAGTACCAGATCTTCTTTGAAACCCTTTACCGGCTTCTCGCCAAGGATGGCGTCGCGCTCCTGCATTCGATTGGAAACATGCATGGGCCGGGGCGCAACAATCCCTGGATCGAGAAGTACATCTTCCCGGGCGGCATGGTGCCGGCGCTATCGCAGATCACGGAAGCGGCGCAGGACGCCGGACTCATCATCACCGATGTCGAAATCCTCCGCCTGCATTATGCGGAAACGCTGAAGGCGTGGAGCGAGCGCTTCCATGCTCATCGCGACGAGGTGCGCGCGCTCTACGACGAACGCTTCTGCCGCATGTGGGAATTCTACCTTGCCGGGGCCGAGGCTGCGTTCCGAGAGGGCGATCTTGCGGTGTTTCAGGTGCAGTTGGCGAAGGACCGTCACGCCGTTCCGCTGACGCGCGACTATATCACCGACTTCGACCGCTCCGAAGCGCACCCGCACCGAATAGCCGCCGAATAGGGCGCTTCGGTCCAGGTCCGTCCGTTGCAAAGTCGCGCTCGCTTGCGCATGCTTGCGCATGGCCGCCTCCGACTCTCCATTGCGCCTGCTCGGCCTCATTGGCGGCACAAGCTGGGAGAGCACCACTCACTATTATCAGCTCCTGAATCGGCTGGCGCGCGAACGCCTCGGCGGCAAGCACTCGGCGCGCCTGTTGTTGTGGTCGGTCGACTTTGCGCCGATCGCAGCGCTTCAGGAGGAAGGGCGCTGGGACGCGCTGACCGACATCATGATCGATGCGGCGACGCGACTCGAGAATGCCGGCGCCGAAGGGCTGCTGATCTGCGCCAATACCATGCATTCGATGGCGGACGACATCGCCGCGGCCATTGGCGTTCCGCTCATCCACATCGCCGACGTGACGGCGACAGCGCTCAAGCTTCGCGATGTGCGGCGTCCTGTCCTCCTGGCGACGCGCTTCACCATGGAGCAGCCCTTCTATCGCGAGCGGCTTATGCGCCACGGCATCGAACCGATCATGCCCGGCGAGGCCGATCGCCGCGAGCTTCACCGGATCATTTTCGAGGAGCTGGTGCAGGGCCAATTTCTCCCCGCTTCGCGCGACAAGCTTGCCGATGTCGTCAATCGCCTGCGTGGCGACGGCGCCGACGGCGTCATCCTCGGCTGCACCGAATTCGGCATGCTGGCGCCGCCGGGGACGTTCGACCTGCCGGCCGTCGACACCGCCGAGGCGCATGCGGAGGCGGCGATGGAGTTCGCGCTGGGAGGACGGCGATGAGCGAGACAACGCCGCATTCCGCGCCCGCTTCTGCCGCGCCGCCTGTCGATATCGATATCTGCAATCTCGACGAGGCGGGCTACCAGGCGCTCTACAAGAGCCGCATTGAACCCGTCTTTCAGGTCAACGAGAACGCTCGCCTGGCGGCGGTGCAAACGCTGAAATCGCGCGGGGCGATCGGCGCCATGGCGGCGCTCGCCATCGCCGTGATCGTCTGGCTGTTGAGCAACCAATCTCTCGGCGGCGCCGGTGCGGCGCTGCTGATTGCGGGAGTTATCGCCTACGCCTGGGCAGCCGGCCCGCTTACGGCAGTCGGCAGGCGCGTGAAGCAGAGCTATTGCGAGGGCATCGCCCAGGCGATGGGCGCCTCCTACCGGATGAGCGATTTTGCTCCGCCCGCCTTCGATCGCTTCGAGCAATGGAAGCTCACGCCGAGCTATTCGCGTTCACACTTCGAGGATTGGTTCTCCGGCGGCTATAAGGGCAGTTCGTACGATCTCTACGAAGGTCGTCTCGAACAGCGCCATACCGACAGCAAGGGTCGCACCTACTATTCCACGGTCTTCCGTGGACAGCTCGTGCGCATGCATTTCCCGCGCGAATTCCTTGGCGTCACCGTCGTGCGGCGGGACATGGGAATTTTCAACGCGTTCGGCGGGCAAGCCGGCCTGGAGAAGGTCGGCCTCGAGGATCCCAAGTTCGAAAAGGCGTTCGAGGTCTGGGGCAGCGACCAGGTCGAAGCGCGCTATCTGCTTCATCCGGCGCTGATGCAGCGCCTGCTCGACCTCGAGGCGCGCATGAAGGGCGAAAAGCTCCGCTGCGCCTTTCAGGGCGGCGATCTGCTGGTGGCGATCGAGGGCGGCAATCGTTTCGAACCCGGCGATCTCTTCAAGCCGCTCAACGATCCGGCGCGGGCTCGCCGCATTATCGACGACGTCGCCAGCGTCATGCGCGTGATGGACGAGGCGCTGAGCGCGCAAGCGCGCAGAGTCTAGCCGCGGTCCAATGTCAAAGCGCAATCAAGGCGCCGCGACCGGCGTCGTCGCCGATGGCGAGCCGCGTTCCATCCGCACTCCAAGCGAGCGCGCTGACGGCGCCTTCGCCGGGCTCTTCGAGTTCATCGACCCCTTGGCTTGCAAAAGATGCGAGCCATACGGCGCCGTCAGAATAGCCGATCGCAAGCTTCTCTTCCGCCGGGTGAAATGCAACGGCAGTGACCAATCCATTGCGGGGCGCCAATTGCAGCGGCGCCTTGCCCTGCGGCCCGAGCTTGCCGGTGAACGGCCACACAATGGCGCTATCGGCGCCCGAGGTCGCCAGCCATCGCCCGCGCTTGTCCCACGAAAAGCTGCGCGTCTTGGCTGGGTAGCCGTCCATGCGCAGGTCTGTCCTGTCCGGCAGCCGCCAGCCGTGCAGCGCGTTCTCCTGCATCGCGGTGACCAGATACTCCGCATCCGGCGAGAGCGTGCATGCGAGGTGGGACCCCGCCCAACGCAGTGCGACGCCCTTGTCGTCCGCCATCAGCGCGTATCGGAGCGTCGCGCCGCCATAATGGGTCGCCGCGAGCCGCCGTCCCTTCGCGTCGAATGCGAGGCCGCCGATGCTCGAGGGATAGGCAAAGCGATGCGCTTCCCGCCCCTCGCGGAAGACGATGGCTTCCTTGCCGACGGCAGCAACAATCAGGCCCGTCGCCGGCGCCGAGACGATGTGATCGATCCACTTGTTGTTCTCGAAGTGCGTTTCAATGGCGCCGTCGGGTCCGACGGCATTCAACTTGCCGTCGTCGCCCCCGGTGAGCAGGCGGACGCCGTCCGGATGGCCAGCGGCGCAAAGAATGGCGCCGTCGTGTGCGGCGATGCGCCGCTTGTCGCCGTCGCGCGCCGCGCTCAGCACCGCGCCGTCGCCGAGCGCAAAGAGCGCGCGGTCGCCGATCCAATGCACGCTCGTTGCGGCTGCGTCGAGCGCCAGCCGCTCGCCGCTTTCATAGACGCGCGCGCTCACGCGGCGCACGCCAGGAAGGAGGCTTCCAGCTGTTTTGGATCGAGATTGCGGCCGATGAAAACGAGCCGTGAGGCGCGCTTCTCATCCGGCCTCCAGTCGCGCTGCGTGTCGCCCTCGACGATCATATGTACGCCTTGCACGACGAAGCGCTTCGGCTCGTTCGGAAACGCGAAGATGCCCTTCAAGCGCAGGATGTCCGGTCCGCGCGCCTGCGTCAGTGCGTTGAGCCACGGCAGCAGCTTGCTGGGATCGATTTCCTTGTCGGTCGCAAGCGACACCGAAGTGATGCCGGATGCGGCGACGTGATCGTGCTCGTGATCATGGTGGTGATGGCCGGAATCATCATGGTCGTGATGGGCGCAGCTCTCATCGCAATCATGATCCGGCAGGAAATGCGGATCGATCTCGGTCACGCGGTCGAGATCGAAGGCGCCGATGTCCAGGATGTCGTCGAGGGCGATGTCGCCACGCTGCATGCGATGGAGGCGCGCGGTGGGGTTCACCGTGCGAATGCCGCGCTCGACCGCGATCAGTTCGGCGGCTGCAACGAGGTCGGTCTTGTTGAGCAAGATAACGTCTGCAAACGCAATCTGCTCGGCCGCTTCCTCCGACGTTTCCAGCTGCTGGGCGACGTGCTTTGCGTCCACCACCGTCACGATCGCGTCGAGCTTGGTCTTTGCGCGCACGTCGGCGTCCACGAAAAACGTCTGCGCCACGGGCGCGGGCTTCGCGAGGCCAGTGGTCTCGACCAAGATCGCGTCAAAGCCGCCCTTGGCGCCTTGCCGCCTCATCAAGCCCTCGATGATGCGGATCAGATCGCCGCGAACGGTGCAGCACACGCAGCCATTGTTCATTTCGAACACTTCTTCGTCGGCGTCGACAATGAGGTCGTTGTCGATGCCGATTTCGCCGAACTCATTGACGATGACCGCGTATTTCTTGCCGTGCGGCTCGCTCAGGATGCGGTTGAGCAATGTGGTCTTTCCGGCGCCCAGGAAGCCTGTGAGCACCGTGACGGGAACGGGTTTTGCCATGGCCGATAGATAGCTATTCCGGGGCCGGACGCCAGCGGCTAGGGTGGCCGCGAAACGCGGGGACACGCATGCGCGCCTGGTGGCATTGGGTGCTCGTCATTCTGGGCACGATCATCGCAGTCGTGCTTCTGGCCGCGGGCGGGTTGGCCTATCTGGTTTACCGGCTGGACATCAGAGGCGAGGTCGAGCGTGCGGTGGAAAACGCCACCGGCCGCGATCTCACCATCAACGGCGATGTGGGCGTCAGCTATTGGCCGGTGCTGGGTTTCCACGCGGCCAACGACGTGTTGTCCAACGTGCCGGGCGGACGCGCGCCGGCGTTCGTGGCGGCTGACGACATCCATATCGGCGTTGAGCTTGCGCCGCTGCTCAATCGCCAAGTCGTCGTGCGCCAGCTCGTCTTGCAGCATCCCCGCATCGCGCTCGAGATCGACGCCAACGGGCGGCCGAATTGGGCGCTGCAGCCGCGCGTACGCACCGTCGCGGCGCCTGCCTCAGTCGCTCGCTCGTCGCCGCCGATTATCGACGCCTCGCGCACGACCCTGCGCTCCGTCGATATCGCCGGCGGCGAGGTCACATATTTCGACGCACGCCACGGCGCGGGCTGGAGCGTCGGCGATGTCGATCTGCACACCGCACTGACGGCGCTCGATCAACCGATGAATGTCGTCGGCTCTGTCCGCTACAACGACAAGCCGGTTCAGCTCGACATGAACATTGCGCGCCCGAGTGCGGTCATCCATGCCCAGGCGACGCCGCTTCAGGTCAATCTGCGCAGCGAACTGGTTACAGCTGGGTTCGAAGGCCAAACGCCTGCTGCGTCCGGCCCCACCGCGGGCACAGTGCATGCCTACGGCCCCAGCCTGCGCCAATTCCTGGCTTGGGTCGGAGCTCCGTTGCAAGGAGGCGTCGGCTTCGAGCATTTCGACGTGACAGGCCACGTC
>JAFEDV010000364.1 GCA_018241475.1 Pseudomonadota bacterium
CAAAAGCAATGACCGATAGAGCGGCGATAAGGCCAACGCTCCCGAGCACAATGAACGCAAATCGCCAGTTGAACGCCGCCGCAATCGAGGCGCCAAAAGCGATGCCGAGCGCATTGCCGATCGGAGGCCCCAAGTTGTAAATGCCAAGCGCCGTGCCTCGCCGAGGCGGTGGAAAATAATCCGTGACGATTGCATAGGAAGGCGGCACGCCTCCCGCTTCGCCGAAACCCACGGTCATTCGCGCGACGACAAGCTGCGCATAGTTTGCAGCCATTCCGCACGCCATCGTGGCAGCGCTCCAAATCCCGCATGCAAGGGCGAGCACCCCCACTCGGCTCGTCTTGTCTGCAATCCAGCCGACCGGAATGGCGATGAAGCAATAGAAGAATGCAAAGTAGAGACCGCCGATAAGGCCAAGTTGGCCATCCGTCACATGCAGCGCGTCCTGGATAGGCTTCGCCAGGATCGCTAGAAGCTGACGGTCGAGAAAATTCAGCACATAGACGAACCAGAGCATTCCAAGCACGAACCACGCGCGAGCGCTCGCTTTGGATGTTTCTGCTTCTGGCGCCGATAACGCCGACAGGTCTTGAGCCGCCATCCCCCTATCTCAAGGCGGGCGCTGCGGCGAGGTTGACTAAAGCGCACCCAAATGCGCGCTCGTTAGCGCGCCCAACACCCCTGGCGTTCACGGACCCTCCCTTCGAGCATCATCTATTATTTGGTCCGCACGCAGCATGGATCGCCGATTCCGGTCAGTCAATACTCACTCTCTCTCGAATGAATGTTGTGCCGGGACGTTGCTTCCGTGCATAAGAAAGCGGCGGTCTCGCCGACCGAAATCTGGTGCACCCATGAAGACATCGCGCCGCGAGGTCGTTGCTGCAACTTTGGCGGTAGGTGCGGCGCCGTCGATGGCAGGGGCCGACATTAGATCACTCCGACTTCCGCGTGACTTCCTCTGGGGGACCGCGATTTCGGGACATCAAAGCGAGGGCAACAACACCAACAGCGATTCATGGGTGCGCGAAAACGTGCGCCCCACTCTCTTCGCAGAACGCTCCGGCGATGCCTGCGACAGCTACCATCGCTACGCCGAGGACATCGGCATTGCGGCGCGCTTAGGCTTCAATTGCTATCGCTTCGGCATCGAGTGGTCCCGCATCGAGCCCAACCAAGGCTTTTTTTCTAATGCGGAGCTCGATCACTATGCGCGCGTGTTGGAAATGTGCTGCGCGCATGGACTCAAACCCATCATTACCTTCAATCACTTCACGGTGCCGATCTGGTTTGCGGTTCGGGGTGGATTTGAGGCGTCAGACTCACCCGATTTGTTCGCTGCTTATTGCGCACACACCGCGCAACACTTGGGCGGCCTCATGCACCTCGCGACAACGTTTAACGAAGCCAACATCGCTCTCTTAGTACAATTCCTTTACGGGGCGCCATCACCGGCTGTGCAAGCCGCGCTTGCGGCGGCAGCGCAGGCAACAGGCTCGCGGCATTTCTCGAGCATCGCTTTCGCCGATCCGGCAATCGCCACCCCGCTCATGCAGGAAGCCCATCGTCGTGGCTATGCCGCGATCAAGGCGGCGCGCCCCAACCTGCCCGTTGGCTTAACGCTGACGACGCAGGACATTCAGTCCCTTGGCGAGCCCGAATGGGCGGAGCGCGCCCGCGCCCGGCTCTATGGCGACTGGATCAACGTGGCGCATACACATGCCGACTTTATCGGGGTGCAGCCCTACACGCGCTTTCGCGTCAATGCGTCTGGCATCGTAGCAGCGCCGCAGGGCGCTGAGGTCACCGATGCTGGGTACGAATTCTATCCTCAGGCGCTCGCCAACACGATCCGTTGGGCGCACGCGACGTTTGATAAACCTATCTACGTCACCGAAAACGGCGTTGCCACTGATGACGACGCGCGCCGTATCGCATTCATCAACCAAGCGCTCGATGGCTTGCGCGATTGCATTGTCGAAGGGATACCCGTCCGCAGCTATATTTATTGGTCCCTGCTCGACAATTTTGAGTGGACCTCAGGCTTTAGCAAGCATTTCGGCCTCGTCGCAGTCGATCTCACAACTTTCCGACGCACCGTGAAGCCCAGCGCGCTGCATCTTAGCAGGATCGCGCGCGCCAATCGGATTTGAGCCAATGTAAACGCTTGCCGACTTAGTCCGCCGCCAGAAACCGCGGCACGCAACATGCTCAAATCGACCCGGACATTGCCGCTGCAATTTGGAGATCATCAGCCCAGCGCCCGCTATGGGCCAGCGTAAGCCAAGCGCCATAATTCGGGACCGGCATGCCTGCTCCAAACCCGACGTTTGGCAATGCGGAGGTCGGGCGGCGCAAGACCTAGGCCCCCGGTGGCGTTCGGAGCGTCGATGCGGTACTAGCTTCCCTCGGGAGGCTGCCATGACCAAGCCGCCGATCGACTTCCACCAAGGCTTTCACGACGTCGACGCGACCGGCGCCGGCGACGCGTTTGAAGGCTACCTCGTCAACGTTCATGCAATGCCCAATTGGGCGGAAAGCCGGCGCAAGCGCTTTGAGTTGGCGGCGTTTCGCGAAGGCGAGCGCATTCTCGACGCCGGGTGCGGTGTAGGGATGGATTTGGCCGAACTCTCCGCATGCGTTGGGAAGAGCGGCAGCATCGTCGGATTTGACCTGAGCGACGACTTGATTGCCCGCGCTCGGCAGCGCGCCGCAAAATTAGACACGCCCATCTCCTTTCAGCAGGGAGACCTTCAGGCCCTTCCCTTCGCCGACGCCACCTTTGACGCGGGATGGTCTGAACGGGTTCTCATGTATCTTGAAAATCCGTTGGCGGCGGTTCGCGAGATTTTGCGGATTCTGAAACCGGGTGGTCGATTCCTCGCAGGAGAAATCGACTTCGGCGCAATCTGGTCGACGTCACCTGACGAAGCATTCCGGTATGCTCTGCAACAACACACGATGAAGTCCGTCCGAAATCCGGGTCTCTCAAGACAGTTGCCGGGTCTTTGCGTTCAAGCGGGCTTTGCCAAGATCAAGGTGCAGCCCACCATGGGCACAAGCCACGACTTCTCAATCACCGAGCGCGCAGCCAACCTGGTCTGGCATCTCGATCGCATGGTTGAGGACGGCGAAGTGTCTCGTGGCGCTGCTGAAGACTACCTGGAAACACAGCGACGCCTCTCCAGAGATGGCGGCTTCACAAGCATTCTGGTTGTGCCCAACCTCGTCGCCACGAAACGAAGTGCGGGCGCCTGAATGAGACCGCAAGAGCTCTGACGGCCACAACCCGCCGATGGTCTGGTCGATTTCTTGACGTTCGCGATCGGCAAAACCGCGCAACTGGTCGCATCTGCTGATGGCCCTGCATCTCGTCAATGGCTATCACGCACCAGCGTATTTCTTCTATCCGCAGTTCGTCCCGCTCCTGTTGCTGGTGTACTGGATGATCCGCGTTCGGTTTACGGGTTAGCTGAAATCTGACGCAGTTGAAGGCGCGCCGCCGGTCGCGTAGTGCGCCTTCTAACCCAGAATTCTAAGCGACAAATCGAGCGTCCACCTGGAGCCAGAATTCAGAGCTAACCGTCGCGAACGATCGAAAAACCTAGTTCAGGCAGTCCCTCCACGCCGCACGCCACCGCATCGCCCGCAACCAGCGGGCCGACGCCGGCGGGCGTGCCGGTGAAAATGAGATCGCCCGGCCGCAACGCCCATGAGCGCGAGAGCGCCGCGATGATTTCCGGAACGCTCCAGATCATGTCGGCGATGTCGGCGTCCTGCTTTGCGCCGCCGTTCACCGAGAGCCAGATGCGCCCCCGCCGCGGATGGCCAATTTTGCCTGCGGGCATCAGAGCGCCCACCGGCGCCGATTGGTCGAAGCCCTTGGCGGCGTCCCAGGGCTGGCCCGCCTTCTTCGCATTGTTTTGCAGATCGCGGCGGGTCAGGTCGACGCCGACGGCGTAGCCCCAGACGTAGTCGAGCGCGGCGGCAGCCTGGATCCCGGCGCCGCCCTTGCCGACGGCGACGACCAGCTCGACCTCATGATGAAGGTTCGCCGTAAGCGGTGGGTAGGCGATCGCCGCGCCGCTCTCCACCACCGCGTCCGCCGGCTTGGTAAAGAAAATCGGTGGTTCGCTCTTGGGGTCGTTGCCCATCTCGCGCACGTGATCGGCATAATTGCGGCCCACGCAAAAGATGCGCCTCACAGGGAATCTTGCATTGGTTCCGGCCACGGCGACACCGGGCTGTCTCGGCGGATCGATGACGAAGGACATGGTCTTGCTTTGAGCACGGAGCAGCGTGCCGCGCAAACTCTCCTGAACGGCGAAGGGGCGGGCAAATCAAGACGCCAAGTCTTGTCACAGCGTGCGTCCTGCTCGAATTTCCCAGGGTTGGCTTCGAGGGCGCCCGTGGACTTGCTGCTTATCCTGGTGCTGGCCGCGTGGATCTTGCGGCAATCGGCGCGCATCAGCGCGCTCGAGCAGCAGATCGCCGCCCTGCGCTCATCCATGGCGGACGAGCGCCCCCTCGCCGACCCGCAGGCCAAGACGCCAGCCGCCGAAGAAGACGAGCGTGAACCTCTCCTCCTTGATACGCCGCTGCCGCCATTGTTCTTCGCACAACGCGCGGACCAAGCCGACGAACGCGAACCGCTGCTGCTCGATACGCCGCTGCCACAAGCGTCGAACGACGCAGCGCCGATGGCATCAGAGATTGAAGGTGCGCAAATTGTCGTCGCGGCAGTAACATCCGATGGGCCGACGACACGGTCCAGCAGTTTCGCGCAATGGCTCTCCGAGAATGGCCTCGCGTGGCTCGGCGGCGGTGCGCTGGCCATCGGCATCGTCTGGTTCCTGTCCTTTGCGGCTCAACAGGATTGGTTCACGCCAGGCGTGCAGCTGGCCTGTGCGACGGTTGGCGGGCTGGTGCTGCTCGCGGCGAGCGAAGGCGTGCGCCGCGAGCGGAGCGCGCTGATCGCGGCGCTGCTCGCCGCCGCTGGCGCGCTCGCCTTCTACGCGACCGCCTGGGCGGCTTATGGCGGTTATCACTTCGTCGCCTGGCCGACAGCCGCCGCACTACTCACCGTGTGCGCTGGCGTCTTCTTGCTGCTGTCGCTCTTGCACGGAGAAGCGTTCGGCATGCTTGCCGTCATTGCCGCAATGCTGACGCCGGCCATTGCCGAAGCTCGCGCCTGGCCGGATGCCGCCATCACGCTCTACGTAAGCGCGGTTGCGGCTGCCAGCTTTGCGGTGGCCTGGACGAAACGTTGGAGCTGGACCGCGACGCTCGCGTTGGGCGGCCTCTACTTCTGGTTCGCCGGCGCCATTGCTGTCGCCGATCTCACACGCGCAATGATTTTGCTTGGCGTCGGCAGTATCGGCGTGCTCGTCCTCGCCATGCGCGCGCCGACGACAAAAGATGCGGACGGGACATTGCCCTGGCAGCGCGCGGTTGCGCTGGGACCGACGGTGGCGGTCTGCATTGGCAGCGTGCTGATGTTGTGGGTATGGGCATCGGCGCCGCTAAGGGGCACAGGCGCCATGGCGGCGCCGACGTTCACCGGCGTGCTCCATGTGGCGCTCGCGGGCTATGCGATCCGCACGCGAATGCTGTCGCCCGCTGCGTTCGTAGTGGCGGCAGGCGCGCTCGTCTCGGGGGTCGCACTCTACTTGATCTCTCGAGCGCCGCTCGCGCCGCCCGGCGCGGATGTCTATGCATCGGTGCTGGCGGCTTCGGTCGCGACAGCGCTGGCGGCCTTGTCGGCGCGCGCGCGCGGACCGGCGCGCAACCTGATCGCCGCCGCTGGCGGCGGCGCCTCGACAATTCTCGTCCTCATGGCGGCGACGACGCGCAACGATTGGCACGGCCTCGCGGCATGGGCGGCCTTGCTTGCCGGCGCCATCTTCCTGTTCGCATGCGCGTACAGCGCGGCGCGTCCGGTCTCGGACGCGGACTCGGACCTAGGCGTGGACGCGTGGCTCACTGGCAGCGCTGTGCTGTTGCTAGTCGGCGTCGAATCCGCGTGGGCGGCGCCGATGCGCGCCACTGGCGACGCCCTTGCAGCGCTTCTCTTGGCTTCCGTCTATCGATGGCGCGGCTGGCGCGCCGCGCGCCTGGCTGCGCTGGCGGCCGCCGTCCTTGCCGTCGCGCATGCACTAACGCCGGAACTGATCGCGGCGACCCTCGATGGCGCGATGCCGCTCTGGCGCGCTCTGCTGATCCTGGCGACGGCGGCGGCCGCACTGTTGGCGGCGTCCTTCGCCACGCGTCAGCGTGAGACAAACGGCGTCACGACCGAGTCGTTGAGTTCCGCCGCTCTCATGCTCGCGCTCGTCGCGGCGTTCCTGACCTTGCGCTGGTTCGCAGGCGGCGGCGCCAACTCACCGGGCACGCTCTCCGAGCAGGCGCTGCGCGCCTTGACTTTGCTGGTTGCCGGTTACCTGGCGCTGCCGCGCGCAGGCGGCGAAGCTGGCGTCATTGCGCGCTGGCGCGGACACGCACTGCTGGCGCTGGGTCTTGCCTACGCGCTGATCGAGGCCGGACTGCTCGCCAATCCTTGGTGGGGCGTTGCGCCGGGGAGCGTCACAGGCCCGCCGCTGCTCGACACGCTGCTGCTGGCGTTCGCGGCGCCGGCGGCGATAGCGCTTGCGGCCGCGCGCCGGCTCTATGCGCGCCAGCGCAACACCGCGCGCGCCTATGCCGCGAGCGGCGGCGCCCTTGCGCTGCTGTGGGCGGCGCTTGCGTTGCGCCGCGCTTTCCACCCCGCCGCCATGAGTTGGAGCGAGGTCGGCGTGTTCGAAGGCGCCTGCTATGGCCTTCTCTTAATCGCGTTTGCATTGCTTGCCGCCTTGATCGCGCGCCTGCGCGACGGCCCGGAGCGGCTGTTCGCAGCGGACTTGCGGCGAAGCACAAGTTTCATCACATGGGCGTGCCTGCTCGCCGCGGTATGGATCATGGTGGTGATGCGGCATCCGTGGTGGGGCGCGCCCGCACCGAGCAGCGATCTCTCGCGGCTCATGGCCACGCTAGCGCAGGCGTGGGCGGCGACAATGTCGATCGGCCTGGGGCGCGCGCTATCCCGCGCGCGCGGCGTTGACACGACGCGGTTTGCAGCCGCGAGTGCGGCGGCGCTATTCATCTGGAGCTGCGGCCACGCCGCCATTCATATCGCGCCGCTCACGGGCCTCGGCGGCTATGCGCACGCGCTGTGGCCACTCGCATTGGTCACCGCCGGCGCCGCCATCACTGCAGGCGCCCCCGGGCGCGACACGGTGCGCGCCTATCTCCACGACCTCGACGCCATCTGGGCGACGGCAGTTTGGCCCGCGCTTGCGTTTGCGGCGCTCGGCTTGTGGCTGTTGTTCAATCCGTGGTGGGGCCTTGCGCCGTCGCAAAGCGCTTCACTGACGGCTTTTGGCCTTCTTGCCTATCCGCTAGCGGCCTGGATGAGCTTGCACGCGCGCAGCCTGCACGGCGCGCGATGGAGAACTATGCTCAATCCCGTCGCCGCCGTTGCCTGCGTCATCCACATTTTCGTGGCCATCACCTTGGCGACGCGATTTCTCTATCGCGGCGAGGCGATGGCGCAGCTGGGCGCCGGCCCGCTCGAGATGTGGAGCTATTCGGCGCTGTGGGCGCTCTATGGCGGCGGCATGGTCGCCATGGGCGCGTTCAGGCGCACGCAGCTTCTGGTATGGAGCGGTCTGGCGCTGCTGGCGGTCACGGCGGTCAAGGTGTTCGTGTTCGACACCGCGCAACTCTCCGGCCCGATCCGCGCGGCGTCCGCGGTGGGGCTCGGCGTTGTCGCTCTTTCCGTTGCCTGGGCGACGCAACGGATCAATCGCGCGCCGCAACCGGGCGACAGCCCGCGGCGCCGCTAAGCGGGCCGTGCGCCTTCGCGAGCGTAAGCCTCCATTAGCGGCGCGTATTGGTCGGGCGGCGGAAAGTTTTCGAAGCTGACCTTCGCGCCGCTCACGACGCCGGGCAGTTTCTGCTCGATGCATGATTCTATGTACGGCCTCACCCAGCTCGCATCTTCGAGCATGGTGGCGCGGACGTTCACGAACGGCCCGGCGAAGCCGTCGGTGTAGAGCCAGTTCTTGCAATGGGCGCAGAAATGATGGCGCTGATCCGGCCGATGCAAACCGCCGATCTCGGTCTCGCCTTCGACGGCAAAGCCGTCGGCGGGGATCATCAGGCTCAGCGAATAAGGCCCGCTAGTGAGGCGCTGACAGCCGCGGCAGTGACACGCCATCGCGATCATTGGCGGCGCCGTGATGCGCATTTGCACGTGCGCGCAGATGCAATGCGCCGACCAGGGGAGCTTCCAGTCAGTCATCCGAGAGCCATCAATACACTACGACGCTTCTGATGCTCTCGCCTTTGTGCATCAGGTCGAACGCTTCATTGATGCGCTCCAGCGGCAGCTTGTGGGTGATCATCGGATCGATCTGGATCTTCTTGTCCATGTACCAATCGACGATTTTCGGCACGTCGGTGCGGCCGCGCGCGCCTCCGAAAGCAGTGCCGCGCCAGACGCGGCCAGTGACAAGCTGGAACGGGCGCGTGGCGATTTCCTTGCCGGCTTCGGCTACGCCGATGATGATGCTTTCACCCCAACCGCGATGACAGGCTTCCAAAGCCTGGCGCATCACCTGCACGTTGCCGGTCGCGTCGAAGGTGTAGTCGGCGCCGCCGCCGGTGAGCTCGACCAGGTGCGCGACGAGATCGCCTTTCACCGCGTTCGGATTGACGAAATGCGTCATGCCGAACTTCCTGCCCCATTCCTCGCGCTTGGGGTTGATGTCGACGCCGACGATCATGTTGGCGCCGACGAGCTTCAGCCCCTGGATCACGTTGAGGCCGATGCCGCCCAGCCCGACCACGATGCAATTGGCGCCCGGCTCCACCCTCGCCGTGTTGACGACGGCGCCGACGCCCGTGGTGACGCCGCAACCCACGTAACAAGCGGTCTCGAACGGCGCGTCCTTGCGGATCTTCGCCACCGCGATCTCCGGCAGCACGGTGAAATTCGAGAATGTCGAGCAGCCCATGTAATGGGCGATCGGCTTGCCGTTGTGCGAGAAACGCGAGGTGCCATCGGGCATCAAGCCTGTGCCTTGCGTAGCGCGGATAGCGGTGCAGAGATTGGTCTTGCGCGAGAGGCAGCTCTTGCACTGCCGGCATTCCGGCGTGTAGAGCGGAATGACGTGATCGCCGGGCGCGACACTCGTGACACCCGCTCCAAC
>JAFEDV010000365.1 GCA_018241475.1 Pseudomonadota bacterium
AGCGCGGCAAGTTGTTCTTTCGATTTCGTGAGCAGGTCATGCCTTTCGCTCTCGCTGATCTGCAGGCGCGCCCGCAGGTCAGCGAGTTCACGTTGGCGTTCATCCAGCGCGGCAAGTTGTTCTTTCGATTTTGCGAGCAGGTCATGCCGTTCGCTCTCACTGATCTGCAGGCGTGCTTGAAAATCGGCGCGTTCGCCTTGGCGTTCCTCCAACTCCGCCAGATGTTGTCGTCGTTGCCGTTCCGCCAAGGCTAGCCACTCCGCTTGCGCTCGCTCCGATTCGGCTCGAACTCGCTCAGACTCAATCCTCAAGTCGGCAAATGCTTGGGCTGCGTCGAGGCGATCCTGGTTGGCGGTTTGCGCATCAAGTTTTGCTTCAGCAAGAAGACGTTCGGCGTCGCGCAATGCGCTGGTGGCGGCGTGCAGGTGTTCTTGCACAGCTTGGCGGTCGTCATCGAGTGCATCGGCGTAGGCCAGCAGCGGTGCGGCCTCTTCGAGGCGAGAGACGATGTCGCGCCAAGGGGCTGCGTCTAGCTGCCCTGGGTCCCCGACGGCCGCCTGCATTGTCATCTCGAAGAGATCGATAACGTAACCGGGCGCCAAGCCCGAGCGGCCAAGCTCCCGGGGCCCGATACGATTGTGCCTCAGGTCCCGCTGGAGAAAATCATCGCGATACGCAGCGATTTCGGCAGAGCAAGCTTCTGGCGTAGGAAGGCCGAGCGCGACAGCTATTCGCGTCAACTCTGCGAGCGGATTCTCGAGAAGTCGTTCATATGCGACGAATACGCGCGATGCACCTCCGGTATGTCGGACCGCCTCGACCATATGTTTGGCCCAAAGGGCCAACCCTTTGGTCAGAGGTATTCCATCACGCGCTTCAAGCGAGGCGGCAGACTCTAAGGGGTTGCGGATGGCGATAACGTATCGCGCATCGAGTTGCAGATCCTCAAACACGCAGCGCCAGAATGGAAGGAGAAGGGCGGTTCGAGGATCCTTGAATCCAAACGGGCCGTCCTTCACTTTGCGGGTGAGGATAGCAAGCGCTTCTCGGCGCTCGATTGACCACTCGGGGCCTGACATCGCCATCTCATTGAGTGGCGCAAGCTTGTGCCAAGCGCTCCCGGCCTTGCTCAGGAGCCTTTCATTGAGGTGGTAGATGTCGAGGTCTTCGAAAAAGCCCTTTTCGTTATTGTCTGACACCGGCGCCATCAAGTTTTCGCCCAACGAAACGCCGAGCGCAGCAAGACCGCGCGTCAATGCGCTCGTACCGGCGCGGTGCATCCCGAGCACAACGAAGATGGGCGTGCAAGGCGATGTCGCGCTGACACTCGGCCCCGACCTTTTTCGTCGGCGCTTTGATTCCGGATCTGAATCAATTTGGGCCATACGGTATCATGTTACCAATAGAGGTTAACCAGATATGCCTAGCAACCCACAGTAGGCAGACTTACTTCAAGTCGCTACGCCAGCGTCAAGCGCCACCCGCTTCTTCGGGTGCAGCGGCCTTGATCCCACAACCAAAAGGCGACTAGGGGCTCGACGCCAACGGCCCTTTGCCCCAAGAAGGGCTGCGGTGGCGGCGGGCGAGGCGCGCATCGGGGGAGAATGAGCGTGATCGAGGCCCTTGTGGATATGGGCTCCGGCTTGCGTAGCTGGCGGACGAGCTATCTTCTCGGCCTGCAAGACAT
>JAFEDV010000366.1 GCA_018241475.1 Pseudomonadota bacterium
CTCCAATTTCGACCGCCGCGTCACGCTGGCGGAGTTCGATGCTTGCGCAGAGCGGCGTTTCGCCATGCTGGACCTGAATCACGACGGCTACATCACGACCGACGAAATCAATCAGGTCCGCGACACCAACGCCGGCGGCGATATCGTGCGCGTACGCGGCGATCGCTAGCCTGCGACCGGAGGCGCGATCACTCGATCGACACGCACGCCGCGCGCGCGCAATTGCGCGACCAGGCCGTCGGGCCCCAGCAGGTGGCCGGCGCCGACCGCAATGAACGCGACGCCTGAGCCTTGAAGTTCGTGCTGGATGACGAGCAGCCACGCGGCGTTGCGGCGCACGAACAGCACCTGATAGAGCTCGGGATAGTCGCGGCGCATTTCATCGACGACGATGCGCTGCAGGGCGCCGACATCGCCGTGCTCCCAGGCGCCCGTCAATTCGGCCAATTCCGCGGGCCCCTGTTCGGCTTCGTCGATGGCTTCGAGCAGCATCTGGCGTTGCAGCCGGGGGCTCAGGTTGGCGAGAAAACCCAGCTGCTCGTCAATGGTCTCGAATGCATGTTCGCGTAAGCGATGTGCGTCGGCGTAGGCGTCCACATCACGATCGACCCCTGATTGCGGATCGTAGCCGGCTCGCACGATGGGCAGCAGGGTGAGCGTAAGCGAGGCGGCCCAGGGCTGTAGATGCTCCATCGCGCCGCGGTCGATGCGCAGGCGCCCACAGAGCGCGGCGAGCCGGGCGTTCTCCGCCGGCGTCAGCCAACTCGAAAGCGGACGATCAGCCGCCGCGGCGCTCAGCTGGCGGGCGAGCTGCTGGCCGCGTGAGTCGGTCGCGGGTGAGATCTCCATCTCGGTCCACACGTCGCTCGATGCCGCCAACGCAGCGTGCGCAATCGGGCCGCCCCAATCGGCGCCGCGCGGGCGCACATGCACGGCGCCGTACAGGTAAATCGTCGAATCCGCGTCGCGCACGGCGAACACCGCCGGTTCGCGCGGAATCGCGGGTCTTGCGTCCGCGCACGCGCTTGCGGAAAGCGCCGCAAGCAGCGCAACAAGAGCGACCTTCAACGCCATGGCGCGAAATGTTTCGACAATTTGAGCCCCTGCCCCTGGTAATTCGAACCGGCCTCGCCGTAGAGCCGCTCGACCGGGCCGGACAATGGCTCGAACACCAGTTTTCCCACCGGCTGGCCGTCTTCAACGATAAATGGCACGTCGCGTGAGCGCACTTCGAGGACGGCGCGGCCTTGATTTGGCGGGACGCCAAAACCCGGATCGAAAAACCCTGCGTAATGCGCGCGGAATTCGCCGAGCTCCGGACGGATTGGCGCCATCTCGGCGGCTTCATCTGCGGCGATGACAACATTTTCCTTCGACGCGAAAATGTAGAATTGCCCCGGATCGAGCACGACGCGGCCTTTGCGCGCTTCCATCGGCTCCCAGTAGTCGCGCGGATCGTAGCCACCGACGCAATCGGCATCGATGACGCCGGAGTGGCGCTTGGCCCGGAAGCCGACCGGCCCTTCCAGCGCCAAGTCCATGGTGAAATCGATTTCGCGCTTGGGATGCGGCGGGCCGCGGCGCAGCCGCACTTGTGAGAGACGCGTGCCGGTGCGCACCAGCACCGAGAATGTGCACGGGGATATCTCCGCCCATAGCGGCCCTTGATAGCCCATCGGAATATGATCGAAGGATGCGGCGCCGTCGGTGATGAGACGCGTGAACACGTCGATGCGGCCGGTGGAACTCTTCGGATTGGCGGCGCCATGGATGTGGGCGGGCAACGCCAGCTCCTCCTGCGCCTGCACCAGATAGACACAACCGGTTTCGAGCACCGCCCCGGCGCGCAGATCGATTTCGTGCATCACCAGATCGGCGTCGAGACGGTCGCGCACGCGCGCGCCGCCCCCGGGCAGAAAGCTCGCGCGCAGGCGGTAGGCGACTTCGCCAAGCCGGAGATCGACGCTGGCTGGCTGGATCTGATCGTCGACGAACGGCGCATCGGCGACGATCCAGCCTTGCTTGATCGCGCGTTTGATTTCGCTGTCCGACAATACGCCGTGCTGGGCGGTCATGGGGCCTTTGCTGGCGTGCGTTGGCGGGTTTGTCCAGCGCGCGGGCCGCGGCTAGACTGGCGGCCATGTTCGAGCAGGAAACAAGAGGCGTCACCGTCCGGGTCGAACCCCGGTATCTGCCGGCGGAATCCGCGCCCCATGAGGGGCGCTACTTTTGGGCCTACACCATCGAAATTCTCAATCTGTCACCGGACACCGTGCAATTGCTGTCGCGCACCTGGCAGATCACCGACGAAAACGGACTGACGCAAAACGTGCATGGGCCGGGCGTGGTCGGCCTGCAGCCGGTTCTGAAGCCCGGCGAGAGTTTCACCTATACGAGCGGCGCGCCGCTAGCTGCGCCTTCTGGTGTGATGGTGGGCGCCTATTCCATGGCGCGCGTGGACACGGGCGAGACGTTCGACATCGCCGTGCCGGCGTTTCCGCTTGACAGCCCGTATGTGACGCGGCGGGCGAATTAGCCTCGGGCGCGCCGGCTACGACGCCGGCGCGATACGGCGGGTGAGCTCATCGCGCTGCTGCTGCAGATTCCGGGCGTTGCGGGTCATGTGATAGAGCGCATCGAGATAAGCGATGTCCCATGCCGTCAGTTGAGTCGGACGCGATTGATCGCTCGGCGCGGAGAAGAGATTGAGGATGGTTGGATAATCCGCGGCGCGGGCGCTCATGTTGACCTGCGCCAGCGCGACGAACGCGACATAGTCGGCGATGGCCGCGAGGGGCGCGCCCGCTGTCCGCGTGCTGTCGATGATCACCAGGGCGTAGTTGAAATCCTGCCGCGTGTTTCCGAGCAGGCGTGTTCCATTCGAACGCGTCGTATTGATGCCGGACAAGCCCTCGCCGCCGCCGCCGCTGGCGGCGGTAGGACCGCTCCCGGCGGCCGCCTGGGTTGCACGCGCAGAAGCGGCGCCGCTTCCCTGCATGGCGCGGCTCGTGGTGTCGGCGAGGATGCTGCCGTCGGACATCACGGTTTGCGAGACCAGCCACCAGCGGATCGGACGCGGCGTGTTGACGAAATCCTGCAATGCCGCCGAACCGAGCGTGGTGCTTTCGACGCCGTTGGCGCCGATGAGAATCTGCCGGCGCTGCTCGTAGACCTGCTGTGTGAAGCGATCGGAGTTGGGGGTCACCACGACGGTGATGTTCGGCGAACAGCCGGGCGCGCCGGTTTGCAGGCCGAGCGCGTTGGCGCGGCGGGCGATCCGGTCGATAATGAATTGCGCATCGGTCGTGGAAGCGCCGGCGACGCTCGGGCAAATGCGTTCGTTCCAGCGCCCAAGCACGCCCGCGGCCTGCGACGTGACGGAAACCGTTTCAACGTAGTTGCGCACAACCCGTGGGTCGCGATGCGCCTCGACGATGATGGGCGGGCCGCCGGATTCCTGGGCCGCCGCCGATGCGGCCAAGACAGCCAATGCAAACGCCCCGAGCATCGCCTTCATCACGAAGCCTCCCTGCTCTGCTGACGCGAGCATGGCCTGCGCTCCGGGCTTGGCAAGAGCGCCGCGGATGAAAAAGCCGTGAGCAAGCGCGCCTAAGCTGCGCCGCCGATAGCGGCGGTGTTCGCCGGCGTCTGTGACGGATGGGTTCGAGTCTATGACTCCAATGGGTCCGGGCACATCTGGCACGTTGCGCCGCTTCAGCGTTATCCCAATCCTTCGGCGCTTAGCTGTTCGCAGCGGATGAGGCGGCTGGTTTCGACCGCAGCTTGTCGGTGCACGACCGCACGGCGGTATTCACCATCCGTGACCATCGCGAGAAAGGCGGCGGCGCTTGGATAGCGAGCGATGAAGACAGTATCCCACAGCTCTTCAGCCGGCCCGATAAACATTGCGTGCATCACGGCGCGCCACACGATCAGACCGCCCGCGCGCGAAAACACCGGTCCGCTTGTGCGCATGTATTCGCGGTAGGCGTCCTCTCCGGAGCGACCGAGCCCGACGTCGGCGTGGCCGGCAGGATACTCGGCGCGGTCTCGAAAGCGTACCTGGTTGAGCATCCAGATTGGCTGGTCGCGTGGCAGCATCTTGAATTGTTCGAACGCCTCTCGCGTCGGATCGATATGAGCATCGCCCATGGCTGTTTCCGCTGACTTTCTGCTAGGCGTGTTGAAGCGCGCCACGCGCCACGCGCTGGGGCGCGATGTTGATCTTCGAAACGTCGCCGCCTGCCCACCCGATGACTTTTGGGTCCATGACGCGAAACCAAAGCGGGGGGATCGCAGCCAGCACGAACATGCCGGGATAGCCGCTGGGCAAGCGGGGAAGATCGGGAAAATCGCGCAGCGACTGATATGGCCGCATCGGATGCGCGTGGTGATCCGAGTGCCGCTGCAAGTGGAAGGTGAGGAGATTCGAAAAGATGTGATTGGTGTTCCAGGAATGGCGCGGTTCGACCGGCTGATAGCGCCCGTTCGCCAGCCTTTGCCGCAGCAGCCCGTAGTGCTCTACGTAATTGGCCTGCGTGAGACCATACCAGCCAATGAAATGGTGCAGCAGAATGAATGGCGCGACCTGCATGCCGAGCATCGCGATCAGCACTGCCGCCACTGCGAATGTCAGCGCGAAGCCCTGCAAAACCTCATTCTCCGTTGACCAATGAGCCTTGCCGCGCCGGCTGAGCCGCTCGGCCTCGTTGCGCCAGCCGCGCAGGAACGCGCCGGGTAATTCACGCGCGGCGAACGCGTAAATCGTCTCACCCATACGCGAACTGGCCGGATCCTCCGGTGTCGACACCCAGGTATGGTGGCCGCGATTGTGCTCCACTCGGAAGTGCGCGTAGCCCACAACGTTATTTGCGAAGAGCGCGATGACCTGATCGAGCTTGCTTTGCTTGTGGCCAAGCTCGTGGCCAAGCGCAATGCAGCCGCCGTCGATCGTGCCGACGCCCAATGCCAAAGCCAACATCGCCCACAACGGCAGATGCTGCGTGCCGACAAAAATAGCGGTGGCTATGAAGCTGATCCAGAAAATCGGCACAGTCGCCCAGGCGAGGTAGCGGTAATAGGGATCAGCCTCCATGGCGGCGACCACTTCTGGCGGCGGATTGTTTCGATCCTCGCCGAGAATGGCGTCGGCGAGCGGCACAAATCCGTAGATGAACAGGAGCGGCACGAGTGTCGTGATCACCGCGCCGTGCGACCAAAAATATAGCCCGATCGACAGCAGCGGCACCGTCGGCAGAAACACTGAGAAGAGGTAGAGATAGCGCTTGCCATCCCGGTATGAAATGAGTTCGCCGCGGTCATCCACGCCCGTGAAGATCGCCATGGAATATCTCCCTGTTAACGGCGACTTTCTCATGCGCTAGGGAAGCGTGCGAGTTCCCGGCGGGCCAAGTTTGTGGCATTTTGCGCCACATGCCGAAGGCCAATTCGAGACCGGCGCCGTTACGACTGCCCGCTGCGTACGGGCGCGCGCTGGTCAATCGGTTTGCAAGCACACCATTGGAGCAAGCCGCCCTGTTGGCGAAGGCGAACGTGCCTGAAGCCGCCGTCGCGAGCTCAACAGCCGAAATTGAAGTCGCCGCGCTGCTGCGCATCGTCGTGGCCGTCACTGCGGCGGAGGGCGAGGACTGGCCGCTGCGCGCAACGCAGGTGTGGGCGAACGCCATGCAAGGGGCGCTGGACGTCGCTGCGCGCAGCGCGCCCACGATCGGCGACGCCATTGCGATTCTGGCGAAATATGGACGCGTACGCGCGCCTTATCTCTCGATCAAACTGGTGCGAACGCGCCGCGTCGAGCGGTTGTTGATCGATCGCGCCATCGATACGGACGAGCCAGCCTGGCGATCAATTGCGTATGCGATCGCATTCTCCGTTCAGGCAATGCTCGCGCAGATGTGTGAGTGCGCTGTTGAAAACGCGCGTGTCACGTTTCCTTGGCGATCGCCTGTCTTTGCTCCGCGCTTGCGTGAAGCGGTTAGCTACAGGCTGGAGTTCGAGGCGCCCCAATTCATGATCGAAATCCCCGCAAAATGGTGCGCGACGCGATCACCCTTCGCCGACCCAGATCTGCATGCGAGTGCAGTCGCTGAACTCGATCAGGCTGACGAACGTCAATTCGGCAGCGATGACGTCGTGAGAGATACCATCCGCGTCATAGCCCGACAGTTTCCGCAACGCGTCGGCGAGGACCGCCTTGCATCGCTCCTAGGCTTGTCGCGCCGAACTCTCGTGCGCAAGCTGGCTGCCGCCGGCACGAGCTACCGAGCTTTGCTGGATCAGGCTTTGCGCGAGCGCGCAGCGGCGATGGCGGCGCGAGGCAATATGAGCCGGGCCGAGATGGCCGCGGCGCTAGGATACGCTGACCCCACCAGCTTTAGTCGGGCCTGCCGGCGTTGGTTCGAAGTGCAAAAGTAGCAATCTTGAAATCGGCGTCTGACCCCTTCAGGCTTTGGAGGCGAAGCCGCCATCCGCGGGCGAAGAACGCCGCGGCGGAGCGCCGCGGCGTTTTAGTTGCTGGGAGAACAGCGCGCCGGCTAGCGCGCGCCGCGCAGGTCATTGAGGCGCGCGCGCTGCGCGGGCGTCAGTGAATCGCGCAGCCGCACCAACGCCTGCAGCTGCAGGCGCTTCACGTCGCGTTCGATGTTGAGCACCGCGTCGAGGGCGGTCAGAACCCGCGCCTCGTTCGCGGGCTCGACGCGGAGCGCCGCGATCAGCGCCTCGCGCGCATCCTGCATCTGCTCCTGCTCGGAGATGAGCCGGCGTTGCAGTCCCTGCAGATCGAGGACCATCTGATCGCGCTGGCGGTCGGTCAGCCCAATGGCGCGGCGATTGGCGAAGATGAATTCCGGCGAATAGACCAGCGCGCGGACTTCGTCGTTGGCCGCCTCAGAGCGCTCGCGCTCGGCGATCTGCGCGGGCGTGTCATTGGCTTCCGCCAGGATGACATTGTCCCGATCGGGCTGTTGGGCTGTGGCTGCGCCAGCGGCGGCAAAGGCGAGCGCGGCGACGACGGCGGACCTAATGAACATGGGAAGGCTCCTCTGGGGTGTTTCGATCAAGCTGTGCGATCCATTGCGGATCGGGCGTCTCCAGCAGCCAATCGGTGGTCGGCGGCGTCAGCAGCGCGATTTGGCTCTCCGGGGGCGCCGGGCGCAGCACAAAAGGCGCAGCGGCGGCGGCGGCGACGATGAGCAAGGCGGCCAGCGCCGCGCGCAGCGTTCGAATGCGGCGCGGCGGGCGCGACGCGAGGACCGACTCAAAGGGCGGCGGCGCGGCGGCGGCGGCGGCGCGCGCGGCGCGCCTGATGATGTCGTCATTCATGGCTGGTCCCGAGATCGATTAGCGCGGCGCGAAGCTTTTGCTTGGCGCGCGCGTGATGCTGACGGGCGGCGCCCACGGAAATGTTCATGACGCAAGCGGCCTCTTCGAGCGTGAGGTCATGCGCGAAGACAAGCGTTATGATTTCATTCTGGCGGCGCGGCAGCGCCCGCATCGCGGCAAGCAAACGCGGCGGCGCGCGCGGCGCTGCATCGGGCGCGGCGACGCGCTCCGCAACCGGCCCGATGGGCTCGAACAGGAAACCGCGCAGCAGCCGGCGCCGGCGCGTCGCCATCGCGACCATGCGGATGACGCCGAACACCCAGGTCTTGAAGGACGAGCGGCCGTCGAAAGCGGCGCGGCCGCCCAGGATCTGCAGGTAAGCGTCATGGAGGACGTCATGGGCGCTTTGGCGGTCGCCGCGGCAGCACGCGGCGGCCCACGCCCACGCCTTGGGGTGAAGCGCAGCGAGTTCGC
>JAFEDV010000367.1 GCA_018241475.1 Pseudomonadota bacterium
ACCGACCTGATCTCGGCTTGATTGACGCGCTGCGCGGAACGCCTACATCCGCGCCATGCATCACATCGGCATTCTTGCCCACTCCGCCGACGGCGCGGCGCTCTGTTACCTGGAGATGGTGCGCGAGAGCGCGCGGCGGCTGGGCGAGCACCGGCATCCCGAGATCACCCTCTCGATTCTGCCGATGGGGCCCACGACCCCATTATGGGACGCCAATGATCTGTCCCGGATCAATGCACACCTTCGCCATACCGCCGAGCGGCTTGAGGCCGCCGGCTGCGATTTCTTCGTTTGCCCCGACAACACCGCCCACATCGCTTTCGACGCTGCGATCGAGCCCTATCCGTTGCCGGGGTTGCACATCGCCAATGTGGTGGCGGAGCACGCCAAACGTGACGGCCGCCAACGCATCGCGCTGCTGGGCACGCGCTACACCATGCAAGGCCCAAGCTATCCCGCCGCGTTCAAGCGCCATGGTCTCGACATGCGCACGCCGTCGGCGGCGGACCAGGAGCTGATCAACAAGGTGATCTTTGAAGAACTCTGCCAGGGTATTCTCACGGACGCCTCGCGCTCGGCTTACGTCGCCATCATCGAGAAGCTGAAAAGCGCGGGCTGCGACGCGGTTGCGCTCAGCTGCACCGAAATCCCGCTGCTGATCACCCCGGAGGTCTCGCCGCTGCCGACGCTTGATTCCACGCGACTGCTAGCGCATGCCGCCGTCGACGTCGCGCTTGGCGCCGAGCCGCTCCCCAGCTGGCGCGGAGGTGCAATCGGATAACCATGCCTGGACTTTGCGGGTGCAAGCGCCTAGGTAAGACCCATCGTTCTTCGTCGCGTCACGCGCTGATCCCACGCCGTCGCGCCGGATTGTCTGCCGTTTTCCTTCGAGTTCGAGCCTGTCGGGATGGTCCTGGGCAGGCAGCACGACTTTAGGAGTTATGGTCATGGCTACGGGCACGGTTAAGTTCTTCAACACCACCAAGGGCTTCGGCTTCATCGCGCCGGAAGGCGGATCAAAAGATGTTTTCGTCCATATTTCGGCGCTTGAGCGCTCGGGCATGCGCAGCCTGAACGAAGGTCAGAAGGTCTCGTTCGATCTCGAAAAGGATCGCCAAGGCCGCGAGTCGGCGACCAATTTGAAGGCGGTTTAAGGACACCTTCAATGTCGATCGAAGACCGCATTCCCACGCTCACCGACAAGGAGTTGGCAAGCTTGCAGGAGAACGCGATGCGCCTGGCGCTCTCGGGCTCGGTCAAGCAAAAGGCCGATTGCGAGCGGGGTTTGCCGCTGATCGATGCGGAACTCGCGGAGCGCAAGGCGCGCGCTCCGGCGCCCGCGCCGCGCAAGGGCGTGGCGCGGAAGCCAAAGATGAAAGCCTAAAAGCAACGTCCGTCGCCTAACCGGCGGCGGACGTTGACCTTTCCACGATGGAAGGCGCTAAGCTCCGCCGCAGGAGACGCGGGTAAGCGTCCTTGGGGAAACGGGGACATGGGCAGACTAATCGGGGCAGCGTTAGCGGTTGTCATTCTCGTATTGGCCGCGTTCGTCGGCTATCGCACGGCGACCTTCACCGCGCCGCCGCCGCCAGCCGCCGTGCCGATCCCCAACACCGGCGCTTATGCCATCGACGCCAGCGCCGCCGCGCAGCACCTGGCGCAGGCCGTGCGATTCCGCACCGTTTCCATGACTGGCGCACCGACGGATGACCGCGGCCAGTTCGAACAATTCCAATCCTGGATGCAGCAGACCTATCCGGCCTTCCACGCCGCCGCGCGGCGCGAAGCGATCAACGGTTTGGGGCTGCTCTACACTTGGGCCGGCAGCGATCCCGGTCAGCCGCCGCTCTTGCTGTTGGCGCACCAGGATGTCGTGCCCGTGCCCGACGACACGCGCACTGCCTGGCGCGTCGATCCGTTCGGCGGCGTCATTCAGGGCGGCGCCGTTTGGGGCCGTGGCTCCATTGACGACAAAGGCTCGCTCGTCGCGCTTATGGAGGCTGCGAACTATCTCGCTGCGCAGGGCCGTCACCCCAAGCGCACCATTCTGTTCGCCTTCGGTTTCGACGAGGAAATCGGCGGCGCCGGCGGCGCCCAACAGATCGCCGCGGAGCTGGCGCGGCGCCACACGCGCGCCTGGTTCGTTCTCGACGAAGGCATGGCCGCGATCGCGCGTCATCCGCTCACCGGCGGTCCGGCTTCGCTCATCGGCATTTCCGAGAAGGGCTTCGCCACCATGCGCGTACGCGCCGTGGGCCAGCCCGGACACTCCTCCATTCCTCCGCGCGACACCGCTGTATCGCTGCTCTCCGAAGCAGTGACCCGCATCCATAACATGCCGATCCAGCACAGCATCGAAGGCGGACCAGCGCTCGCCATGATGCGCGCGCTCGCGCCGAACATCTCGCTCACCAACCGCATGGCGCTGGCCAACGAATGGCTGTTCTCGCCATTGCTGCAGCAGCGCCTCGCCTCCAGCCCCACAGCACAAGCGCTGCTCGGCACCACCGTCGCGCCCACCATGATCAACGGCGGCGTCCGTCCCAACGTGCTGCCGGCCGAAGCCGTCGCCATGATCAACTTCCGCGTCCATCCGCGCGACCATGTCGCCGACCTGCTCGCGGAAGCGCGCCGCGCCGTGGCCGATTTGCACGGCGTCACCGTGGATTGGGAATCGCCGCCGCTGGAGGCGTCCGCTGTGTCGAGCACGACATCGTCTAGCTATGCGCTGATCGCGGCGCTCTCGCATCAGATCTTGCCGCGGGCGCCAGTCGCGCCTGGGCTCGTCGTCGGCGGCACCGATTCGCGGAGCTACGCCAGCGTCGCCGAGAACGTCTATCGCTTTCAGCCCGTGCTGTTCACCGACGACGATCTCGAAACTATCCACGGCGTCAACGAGCATCTTTCCGTTCAAAATCTCGACCGCATGGTGCGGTTCTATATCGGCCTCATGGAAGCCGGAGCGATGCAATGATCCGCTTTGCCGTTCTTACGCTGGTTCTGATCATGGCTGCCTGCACCCAACCGCAAACGCCAAGCGAGCCGCCGGCGCCCGCCGCCACTTCCAGTAACGGCGCGCTGCCGGCGCCGACACCGTCCGATGTCGCCATCCGCATCAACGCCGCGCAGGATGGCCAGACCGTGCAAGTGGGCGTCAATCAGCGCTTCGCGGTCGAGTTGGTCGGCATACCCACGGCCGGCTACGTCTGGCAGCCGGCGCAGATGCCGGCCTTCCTCACGCGCGCCGGCGACGCAAGCGGTCCCACCATCGCCGCGCAGAACCAGCCGGGCTATGCCGGCGGCAATCATTGGGAAGTACTGATGTTCGCCGCCACAGGTCCGGGCACGGGCGAACTTGTCCTCGAACAGCGCCGCCCGTGGGAAACCAACGAGCCGCCAGCGCACGTGTTTCGCGTGACCATCGTCGCGCGCTGAAAGGCGATAGGGGAATAGGGCAATGAGTCAGTAAGGCAGTAAGGCGCTGCGCTCTGCCGAGACGGCGAGCCCTATTGCCCTATTGCCTTATTGCCGTATTGCCTTCCAACCAATGAGCGAGCTTCTCCGCGACATCTGGTACTTTGCCGCGACTTCGCGCGAGCTGAAGCGCGGGGCCATGTTCCGCCGAGAAATCCTGGGCGACCCGGTGGTGCTGGGCCGCGATGCAGAGGGGCGCGCCTTCGCATTGCGCGACATCTGCCCGCATCGCGCCGTGCCGCTCTCCGCTGGACGCATCGTCGAGAACGAGGGCGTGCAGACTGTCGAGTGTCCCTATCACGGCTGGCGCTATGGCACGCAGGACGGCGCCTGCAAGCTCATCCCGACGCTCGTCGAAGGCCAGCCTTACGAGGTCGATCGCATCCGCGTACGGCACTTCCCGACCCACGAAGCCAACGGCATCGTGTTCATTTTCGTGCCGGCCGATGCGCGCTTTGCCGGCGATCCGCCGCCGCCGCCATCGTTTGATCTCGGCGATTTCCGCGAACCGAAATTCGTCATTCATCGCATCTTCGCCGCGACCATGGACAATGCCGTCGTCGGTCTCATGGACCCCGCGCACGTGCCGTACGTGCACAATCAATGGTGGTGGCGCCCGCCCTCGACCGGCCGCAAGCTCAAGCAGAAGCGCTTCGTGCCGCGCGAGCGCGGCTGGGCCATCGAGCGCCACGCGCCGTCGTCGAATTCGCTGGCCTACCGCGCGCTGTTCGGCGGCGCCGTCACCACCGAGATCGCCTTCATGCTGCCGGGTTTTCGCTGGGAAGTG
>JAFEDV010000368.1 GCA_018241475.1 Pseudomonadota bacterium
AAGGTAAAAAAGACCATCGCGGCAAACGCGGACGGCGGCGGCGGCGCGGCGACAAACAGCAGCACTAGTTGTCATCCATCTTCAGCGCCGCGATGAACGCTTCTTGCGGGATGTCGACCTTGCCGAACTGGCGCATGCGCTTCTTGCCCTCTTTTTGTTTGTCGAGGAGCTTGCGCTTGCGGGTGGCGTCGCCGCCATAGCACTTCGCCGTCACGTCTTTGCGCAAAGCGCTGATGGTTTCGCGAGCGATGATGCGCCCGCCGATCGCGGCCTGTATCGGAATCTTGAACAGGTGCTGCGGGATCAGTTCCTTGAGCTTCTCGCACATGGCGCGCCCGCGGCTCTCGGCGCGCGCAGCGTGCACCAGCATGGAGAGCGCATCGACCGGCTCGTCGTTCACCAGGATCTGCATCTTCACCAGGTCGCCGGGGCGGTGATCGATGATCTGATAGTCGAAGCTGGCATAGCCACGGCTGACGCTCTTCAGACGATCGTAGAAATCGAACACCACTTCGTTGAGCGGCAGCTCATAGACGAGCATGGCGCGATTGCCCACGTAGCTTAAGTCCTTCTGGACCCCGCGGCGGTCCTGGCAGAGTTTCAGGATCGCGCCCAGATATTCATCCGGCGTGAGGATCGTCGCCTTGATCCACGGCTCCTCGATTTCCTTGATCTGGGTGGGATCGGGCATGTCGGCGGGATTGTGCAGCTCCAAGACGGAGCCGCCATTCAGGTGCACGCGATAGATGACGGATGGCGCGGTGGCGATGAGATCGAGATTGAACTCGCGCGTCAGCCGCTCCTGGATGATTTCGAGGTGCAGGAGCCCGAGAAAGCCGCAGCGGAAGCCGAAGCCCAGCGCCGCAGAGGTCTCCATTTCGTAGCTGAAGCTGGCGTCGTTGAGCCTGAGCTTGCCCATCGCCGCGCGCAGGTCTTCGAAATTGGCGGCGTCGACCGGGAAGAGCCCGCAGAACACCACCGGCTGCGCCGGCTTGAAGCCCGGCAGCGCGTGATGGGTTTCGCGGCGATATTCGGTAATGGTGTCGCCGACGCGGGCGTCGCCGACTTCCTTGATGCTTGCGGTCAAGACGCCGATCTCGCCGGGGCCGAGTTCCTCGACATCGACGCGGCGTGGGGTGAGCACGCCGAGCGTGTCGATGCCGTAATCGGCGCCGGTCTGCATCAATTTGATGCGCATGCCTTTCCTGACGACGCCGTCGATGACGCGGAAGAGCACGACCACGCCGAGATAGGAATCGTACCAGGCATCGACCAGCAGCGCTTGCAGCGGCGCGGACGCGTCGCCGGATTTGGGCGCCGGCAGCCGCGTGACGATGGCTTCCAGGAGCTCGTCGATCCCCTCGCCGGTCTTGCCGGAGGCCAGGATGGCGTTCGACGCATCGAGACCGATGACGTCTTCGATCTGCTGACGCACGCGCTCGGGTTCGGCGGCCGGCAGATCGATCTTGTTCAGGACCGGCACGATCTCGAGGTCGTTGTCGAGCGCCTGATAGACGTTCGCGAGCGTTTGCGCTTCCACGCCTTGGGAGGCGTCCACGATCAGCAGCGCGCCTTCGCAGGCGGCGAGCGATCGGCTGACTTCATAGGCGAAGTCGACGTGACCCGGCGTGTCCATGAGGTTGAGGACGTAATCCTTGCCGTCTTTGGCCTTGTAGTTGAGGCGCACGGTCTGCGCCTTGATGGTGATGCCGCGCTCCTTTTCGATCTCCATCGAGTCCAGGACCTGCTCGGTCATCTCGCGCGCCGAGAGGCCGCCGGTCTGCTGGATCAGCCGATCGGACAGCGTGGATTTCCCGTGGTCGATGTGCGCCACGATGGAAAAATTGCGGATAAGATCGCGAGGCGTCATTTTCGGGCGGTGTTATAGACGTCCGGCTTTTACGCCAAGCGCCGGGGCGGTCATTTTCCGCATATCAGCCTGCCGTTGGGGGCCCGGCGCTATCGGGAAAGCCGCGGCAAATCGAGTTTCAGCCCGAAGTGCGCGCGTTCGCCGCTCTTGGTCTCGAAGCCGCCGACGATTCTGGCTTTGCAACGCACGCTCAGCGTGGCGTCGCCGGCGGCGGCGAGATCGGCGCGATAACGGCGCGCGTCGGCGCGACTGAGATAACCGGCGCGTTCGCCGCCGATGAAGACCGCGACAGCTTGATCGTCATGCGGGTTGTCGTCCTCGCGCGCCAGCACCGCTTCCACGACGCCCGCTTCGGCGCCCTCTTCGGCCGCCGCCGCCAGCACGCGCTGATACTGCGAGACGCCGACGACGGTGACCGCAAACGCACCGGGGCCTTCGATCGCGACTTCCATAAGAAGAGACTTAAGGCGCCGCGGCAAGCCTTGCGAGCGATGAAGCCGCCGGAAGAGTCTGGAAACAGAATAATGGTGCCCAGAAGAGGACTCGAACCTCCACGGTGTTACCCGCTAGTACCTGAAACTAGTGCGTCTACCAATTCCGCCATCTGGGCACTGAGCGGGCGGATGTAGGCGAGGCCGGGTGACCCGTCAACGCCGCGCGCTGGCGCGTCGCGCCGATTTGCCGTAATCGCGGCGGCGCCATGACCAACCAGATCAAGCCTGAAACCGTGCTGGCGCAGGGCGGCGGCGCGCACGACGCGGCGACCGGCGGCGTTGCGCCGGCGATCCAGCTTTCCTCCACCTATATGCGCGGGCCCGACAACGCGCTGCTGACCGAGAATTTCTACGCCCGCTACGGCACGCCCAATGGGCGCCAGGTCGAGGCGGCGATCGCGCAGCTGGAAGGCGCGGCGGAGGCGCGGCTCTTTTCCTCCGGCATGGCCGCGGCCTTGGCGCCGTTCCGGGCGCTGCCGGCGGGCGCACACGTGGCAGCGACGCGGCGCGGCTATTTCAGCATCGTGGCGTGGCTCACGGACCAGCACGAGCGCGGCGCGCTCGAGGTGTCGTTCTTCGATCCGCGCACGCCGGAGGCGCTTCCGAAACTGGTGCGCAAGGGCGAGACGCGGCTGGTGTGGATCGAGACGCCGGTCAATCCGGTTTACGAAGTGGTCGACATCGCCGCGGCGGCGGACGCCGCCCACGGCGCCGGCGCCTTGCTGGGCGTCGACTCCACCGCCGCTACGCCATTGCTGACGCGGCCGATCGAACACGGCGCC
>JAFEDV010000369.1 GCA_018241475.1 Pseudomonadota bacterium
AGCCGTCGCGTCAGCATCTCGCGGTTGTCGGGATGGTCTTCAGCGATCAGGATACGCATGGGAGGACTCCAACACTTTCCTATGCAGTCTTCTTTGCCACGTTCGAAACTGCCGGGGCGGCCGGCGCCGTAGCCGCCGCGCGCGCGAAGCGGAGCGCCGCGGCTGCAAGCACGTCCCGGTTGGCGGGCTTCAGCAAATGCTGGCAAGCCCCGGCAGCGAGCGCACGCTGGCGGTCGTCGTCAACCGAGTGAACTATGACGGGGATATCGCCCGTTTCCGGCGCTGCGAGCGCCGCAAGCACGTCGTAGCCGCGCATGTCCGGCAGATTGATGTCGAGCACGATGAGACTGGGATGCAGCCGCCGCGCCAGCATGATGCCTTCTTCGCCGCCGCCTGCGACGCGCACGCTGAAGCCCAGCCGCACAAGCGCGCGGGCAGCCAGGTCGCGAGCGCTGTCTTCATCGTCAATCACGAGCACGGTGCGGTCGTTGCCTTGCCCAGCCGCCGCAGCGAGGTCGATTTGCGCCGGCGTGGCGTCGGCAAGCGCAATAGCCGGAAAACGCAGCGTGAAGGTCGAACCCTTGTTCATCGTGCTCACGACCGACACTTCGCCGCCAAGCAATTCCATTGTGCTGCGCGTAATCGCCAAGCCGAGGCCGGTTCCGCCAAAACGGCGCGCGGTCGTTGCGTCGGCCTGGACGAACGCATTGAACAGGCGCGAGAGCTGATCTTCGCTCATGCCAATGCCGGTGTCCGCCACGGCGATCTCAAACCAGTCGTCGCCGCCGGCCCTGTCGCGACGGGCGCGCACGGTGATCGTACCGTTGCGCGTGAACTTGGCGGCGTTCGCAAGGAGATTGAGCAGGCACTGGTTCAGCTTGAACGCGTCGGAGTGCGCCGAGCCCAACGGGCCATCGACCTCGATCGCCAGTGCGTTGCCGTTCTGCTCGGTGCTGGGCCGCACGGTGGCCGCCGCTTCCTCGATCAGGGCCCGCACATCGAACTCGGCCGCCGATACCTCCATGCGGCCAGCCTCGATCTTGGAGAGATCGAGTATGTCGTTGATCAGATGCAGCAGCTGGCGCGCCGACGTCAGCACGCGCTCGATGTCTGCAATATCGTTCGTGCGTCCGTCGGCCTCGGCCTCTTCGCGCAGAATCTCCGAGTAGCCGATGATGGCGTTGAGCGGGGTGCGCAATTCGTGGCTCATGGAGGCCAGGAACTGAGATTTGGAGATGTTGGCTGCGTCGGCAGCTTCACGCGCCGTGCGCAGCGAGTCCAGGGTGTCGGCCAACACCGCGTCGCGCGCATCCATTTCCGCTATCAGGCCTTCGAGCCGTTCGTGCATTTCATCGACGTTCACCGCCGCCTCGTCGATCGGATCGCCGGCCGCGGCGGCGTCGAGGCCGCCGAACAGTGCGCGTTTGGCCTTGAGCGCCTATTCCGTGCGGCACATGGCAGCGATGAACTCCGCCTCCTGTTGCTTGCGCGTCGTCACGTCCATCGACAGTACGATGAGCTTGCGCAGGCCGCCCTTGGAATTGTTGACGCGGTGCGCGCAGACCGCGGCCCAACCGATGCCGCCATCGGCGCGCATGACGCGGTGCTCAATGCAGTGATTGGCGCCATTGATGACGGCTTCAAAATACTCCTTGAGCGCGGGACGGTCGTCGGCGTGAAGGATCGGCGTCGTGTTGCTTATGAATTGCTGGTAGGTGAAGGGCGCACCGTACACTGGCTCCGGATCGCCGTGCCAGGAGAGCGTCTCGCTCTTGAAATCAATCTCCCAAACGACGCTGCGCCCCGCTTCGAGCGCGATCTTCAAACGATCTTCGTTGGCGGCCGCCTCTTCGCGCGCCTGCACGAGCTCGGTGATGCCGCGGCCATGGGCGATGACGCCGCAAATGTCCCCTCCCTCATGGCGCCATGGGCGTGCTTCCCATGTGAAATAGCGATGGCCGTTCGAAGTCGTCGCGTTATCCTCATCGTAGCGAACGTGTTCGCCTGCCATTGCGCGCGCGAAGGCGTCGCGCCAATTCGCCGGCGACCATTGAATGATGTCTTCGAGTTTGGCCCCGAGCTCATTTTGAACGTTGAGTGCGTCACGCATGGATTTGCTCATGGCGACGACGCGGCCTTCCCGGTCCACGAGCACGGCCGCAAGCCCGCCCTGCTCGAACACAAGCGAGGCGAGAGTCTGCTGCATGCTTCCGTGGACGACATTGGCGCGCAGCGCGCGCTCGGCTTCGGCGGCGCTCACGCGCGCCTGGGTGACGTACACCATCAACGCGCAGCCGCCGATCGCCGCGATCACCGCCAGGTCCCAGTCCGGCTGCGTCGTCATGGCAGCGATCAGGAACGGCGCAACCACGATGGGAAGCGCCGGCGGCGCAGCGCCCGCGATCGCGATCGGCAGCGCACCCGATGCGCCGGGGCTGAAATGGCGCACAACGCCGGCGACCCAGAGCACGATCGCGGCCGCAGCGCCTGCGGCCTGACCGTTGAGCCACAGTGCTATCGGCAATGAAGCGTAGAATGCGGAGCTGGCGAACGACCAGCCGGCGAGCGCGGCCTCCACCGGCGGCGTCAGCGCAACCGCGGCGGCGTCGAAGCGGCGATAGAGTTCGGCGTCGAATATGAGCAGGAGCGACATGATCGCCGCCCAGCCGACGGCGCCGGGGCCATGCATGATGGCGGCGGCGATGCCGCCGGTGAGGATGACGATGGCGATCGACGCCGGTAGCTCGCGCCGACGGGTGTCGGCGGCGGCGGCAAGTGATGGGAAGGGCGTGAAGCGCATGCCGGCGTCGGCTCCGGAACGTCAGGACCGGGAGACGCTGCCAGTGTGTGATGAATTTAGCCTAAATCGCCGAAATCAGCGCTTGTTCCGGTATCAGAACATGAGCCGATGCGCTGCGATGATGGCAATGTTGGCGACCAGACAGCAGGCGGACATTCCAAACAGCCAGGGCACGCCGGTACGGCGATGGCTGCGGCGTAGCCTGAACTCCATGAGGCCTCCGACGATCACCAAACCCGCAGACAGCGCCAGAATCCAAAGCTCGTGGCTGTGGATGATAGTGTGGACTCCGGTCAAAGCGCCGCCGAGGCTGATGCCCGACACCCCCAGTGCGGCAAGGGTTACCGCAAGGGCAGGCAGGCCGCAGCAGATCGAGTGCAGACTGAGAACCGCCGCATGGGCCAAGTGGGCCGATCTGGCGGTGTTATGTTGTAACATAGCAGACTAGGTGGACCGACGCTGTGCCCCAGTCAAGCGTAGCGACCAATTCACAATTCGGATTTATGGCTGTCTCGCCCGCCTTGAGGCCGCCACCGCCCAGGCGCACATGAGCGCCGCGCCGCGTTGAGGGACGATGCAATGCTTTCGATGTTGGTCATGATCCGCGATGCGTTGATCGCGATGGCCCTCTCGTGGGTCGGGATCACGCTGCAGGCCGCACAGCCGCACGCCGACCGGGCGTGCCAAGGCGAGGCCTGCCAGACGCAATCGCATCGCTGAGTTCGCGTCACGAGTGGGTGAAGCGCGCACGTATGGCGTACGCGCAATGTTGTTCGCCCTTGATTGGCCCTACTTCTTCCGTTTCCGTTGGTGTTGAGACACACGCTTTCGCGTGAGGTGGGAGAGTCGATGACGCGCGAAGCGGCAAGCGGGACGCGGACGCCAGGCGCGACGATGTTTGCGCTCGCCCTGGCGGTTGCGGCGCTCTGGGTCCTCGGCAGCATAGCCGCGGCCATTGCCCTGCTCGGCGTCGATCGTTTGTCGAGCCTGACGGCCGCGCAGATGGGCGCCGTCGGCGGCGCGGTGCTGCTTCCCGCCCTCATGGCGGTGTTCTCCGGCATGGCGGCTCGCGACAGCGCCAAAGCGCGCCATGAAGCGCAACGTCTGGCCGACGCAGCGGATCGCTTGCTCAATCCCGAACAGAGCGCGGAGGAAGCCGGCCGCAAGCTGGCCATGACGGTGCGCGGAGAAATCAGCCAACTCGATCGCGCGCTCGAGCAGACGCTTGCCCGGCTGCAGGAGGTCGAGGGCCAGATCGCACGGCAAGCACAGACAGTCGACGCCATGGGCGCGCAGGCCAAGGCGGGCGCCAATGAGATGATCACCGGCATGGAGCGCGAGCGCTCCGAACTCATGAAGATTTCACGCGACCTCAGCGCACAAGCGCAGACGATCGGCGATTCCATTTCGCGCCACACCCAATCCATTTCCGAAGCCGCCCGTCAGGCCGAGGCCGAAGTGCGTGCAGCCGACCAGGCGCTCGATCATCGGCTCACGTCGTTCGGCGCCGCTGCGGCGCTGATCAACGACCGTACGCACGGCCTCTCCTCTGCGGCGCAGGCGAGCGCCGATTCGGCGTTGCGCCTGGAGACAGCGCTTTCGACCGCTCTCGATATTCTCGCCAAGGCGACACACCTGACGGACGCGGCGCGGCAATCCGCCGACGCCGCCACGGTCGCCGCCAACTCGACCGCCGGCGCCGTTCGCGAAACCACAGTGCGCGCCATCGACGACGCCAAACGCGCCGCGGACTTGATCCGCAACGAAGCGGCAAGCATCGAACGTGAAGCCGCGGTGGCGTTGGAGCGCTTGCAGGATGCAGCCGAAGCTGCGCGCGTGGCGGCCGTCAATGCCCGCGAAGCCGCGGAGCAAAATCCCATTGCGGCCCAAGCCGCGCCGATGCGCCCGCGCGCGCGGCGCGAAGCGGACCCCGATCCGCAATACGATCGCTCCTGGCGCGACGAACCCGATCCGCTCGATGCGGCTCCTCCGCGCAGGCGGCGCGAAGTGCCGCGCGATGAATCGATGTTCGGCGATCCCGAGGACGCGTCGCCGCCGGAGGACTGGACCTGGCGCGACTTGCTCTCCAACGTCGACCAAGGCGCCTCGCAACAGCGCATCCAGCGCCAGCGTACCGAGCCGGCGCCCGATCCGGTCGCTCATCTGCGCCGTCGCACACCCGACCCGCGGCAAGCGGCTCCGACGCTGCCAATCGTCGAAGTGATCGAGCAAGCGGGCCTGGTGTTCGACGAGGTGTTTTCGCCGTCGGCGCTCGAGCGCATCGCACAACGCTCGCGCTCGGGCTCGCAAGCGCGCCGGCGGGCGGTTCGGGATGCGGCGGCGGAATCCTCGCGGCGGCTGGGCGACTTTCTGGCGCGCGACCCTCAGGCCAATCAGGAAGCGATGATGTTCCTGCGCAACGAAGGCGCACGCATCGCTGAATTGCTGGGCCGCGGCCGCGCGGCGATGGGCGCGGAAGCCACGCGCGCCTTTCTGATCCTGGATGCGGCGCTGGGATGATATGAACTGCAAGCGTTCCTGAACGCGCGGCGGAGAGCGTTGCCTGCATCCCCGGAAGAGCGCAGTTTTGCGCAAGCGGCGAGGGTGATTCGCCCGCGATCGTGCCCAGGGGAGTGTCATGCGCAAAGTTACGTTGGGAGCAGCGGCCATTGCTCTGATGGCGGCGCCGGGTCTTGCCCATGCCGACACCAACGCGGTTGTCGGGATCGACTACAACAGAGTGGATTTCCCGTTCGGGAACGCCGACGTTTACGGCATCAACGGGGCCTTCAACCACGACCTCTCAGGCTGGAACTTCCAGATGGACGGCTACGCGGGGCGGGCGTCGGAAGGCTTCTGCTGCCTCAACACGAATTACGCGGCAGCGCACCTCGGCGTGCGTAACAACACCTACAGCGCGGCAGGGTTTATCGCATTGCAATCCTTCTCGTCCCTCTCCGGAATCAATGCCGGCGTAGAAGGCCAGATGTTCTTTTCGCAGGCGATGC
>JAFEDV010000036.1 GCA_018241475.1 Pseudomonadota bacterium
CCACTGCATCGGCGTGGTCGGCGAATTGTAGGCGTAACGCTGGATGCTTGTGTCGTATTCGTAGCCGCCGATCGGCTCGATCGCATACGCTTCCTCATCCATCGCAATCGCATGCTCATCGCCGCTGCGATGGCGAACGATCATGCGTGGCAAAGCCTCAACGCGCTCGGCGCGGATCAGATAGTCGCGCGTCGCGCCAAGCTCGAGAATGTAGCGTCCAGCCTGATAGGGGATGAAGTCGCGCCAATGCGCGCGCCCAGTCGCGCCCTCGTCGCAGGTCATCACCTTGAAATCGGTGGCGCCGTCCGCATTGGTGAGCACATGCCAGCGGCCGTCCCAATGCGTCGGCGTGTAGAGATGATCCTCCTCGCGCGGATGAAACACGACTGGCGCCGCTGTCGGATCGCTCGCCGGAATGAGCCAATATTCGGATTGGCTGCCATTGCCGGCGTGGATCATGATCCATTGCCGGCTCTCGCTGACGTTCACGCCGAGAAAGAAACCATCGTCCGGCTCGTCGTAAACCAGCACATCTTCGCCTCCGCGCGCAGGCCTGCGATAAATCTTCGCTGGCCGCCCATTGTCGTCGCGATACGTCCAGAACAGATACGCGCCGTCGGGCGAGAAGGTGAAATCGCCGGTGCAATTCGTCACCGGTCTCGCCAAGCGCTCGCCGCTCACCAAATCGTTGACGTGCACCGTGTAAATTTCCGAGCCTTGCTCGTCCTCCGCGTACGCCACCAGCATATGATCAGGTGAATGCTGCGCAGAGATGACCTTGTAGAACGTCTTGCCTTTGGCCATCGCATCGACATCGAGCAGCACTTGTTCGGGATGATTTCCACCACGCGACCGGCGCGCGAAAATTGGATGCTGGGCGCCGGTCTCGAAACGCCGATAATATTCCCATTCGCCGTCCGGCGCCGGCACGCTGGAATCGTCTTCCTTCACGCGCCCGCGCATCTCTCGGTAGATGCGCTCCTGCAGCGCCTCAGTCGGGCTCATCAGCGCCTTGGTGTAGGCGTTCTCCAATTCCAGATGCGCGCGGATATCCGGACGAAGCACCGAAGGATCGCGCATCACCTCCTGCCAGTTATCGTCCTTCATCCAGGCGTAATCGTCGACGCGCACGCGGCCGAGCTGTTCGATGCGCTTGGGCTCGCGCCGCGCCTCCGGCGGCTTCGGCATTTCACTCATTATCGGCCCTCAACTCAGCCGCATCAGCATGGCGGTGGCATCGTCGCTCGCCTTGAAGCGCGGATGCTTGGCGCCGCCCGCATCCGCCGCCTCGATCTGGCGCAGTTCGCGCCCCAATTCCTGCAGTCCGCGCGACAATGCCGCTTGCACCAGATCACCCGG
>JAFEDV010000370.1 GCA_018241475.1 Pseudomonadota bacterium
CGCGCGAGGATGTGCTGAAACGGCTGGAGAAAGCCAACGGCGTGTTCTTCACCGGCGGCAACCAGTTGCGCATCTCCACCATCCTCGGCGGCACGCCCGCGACGAAGATAATCCGCGAACGCAACGCCCACGGAGTGCACGTGGCCGGCACCAGCCCCGGCGCCAGCATCCTGAGCGAGCACATGATCGCCTTCGGCAAGGAAGGCTCCTCGCCGCGCGCCGGCAGCGTGCGCCTCGCCCCGGGCTTGGGCTTGACCAACCGTTTCATCATCGACCAGCACTTCCGCCAGCGCGACCGCCTCGGCCGCCTCGTCGCCGCGCTCGCCTACAACCCGTTCGCGATCGGCATCGGTTTGGACGAAGACACCGCCGCCTTCATCAACCCCGACAACGTGATCGAGGTGGAAGGCAGCGGCGCGGTCACCATCGTCGATGCCGGCGGGTTGTCGTTCTCCTCGATGGCCGAGGTCAGCCAGAGCCAGCCGGTGTGCTTGCTCGGCTTGAAGGTGCACATCCTCGTGCAGGGCGCGACCTTCAACCTGCACACCCGCGAGGCGTCGGCGGGGGTGTTGGGGGGCGGGAGGTAGGACCCATGGATGCAATCACCAAACTGGAAGGTGCCAGACGACATCTCGACGAGGCTATCAAGCTATTCTTCGAAGATCGGGATCCTCTGGTAGTCCATACCGTTGTCGCAGCGGCCCAAGGGACGCTCAGAGACATTGCTAAAGCAACCGGCACCGCGCATCTCAGCATCCTTCACGACCATCCGAATATCCCGGCAGAGAACCGGACGGACTGGATCAATCGGCTCAACAGGCCGAGGAACTTTTTCAAGCATGCTGATAAGGATCACGATGCCATTCTCGAATTCGACATAAAAGACAACATCGACACGCTGCTTGATTCAGTCCTCCTCTATTGGGCTGTTCACAGCGAACCGCTCTCTTCAGCAAATGTCTTTATGGGTTGGTTCACCACAAAGCACCCCGAGATGCGAGGTTCCTTCTCTGAGAACAAGATCGGTAACTATTGTGCAAGAAATGGATTTTCTCCTGAAAGCAAAAGGCAGTTTCGTGATCTCATTGATACCCGAGTTCTTCTTGATCCAGCAGTGAGCCGACATGTCCCTCCACCCTGAAAACATAGCGACTAATTGATCAATACGGAACACACAATGACCATGAGCGCAAAGGAAACTTGTCTTCACTTTTCGAATACCTCATTACCCTCTTTCGCGATAAAAATGTAGCTATCCGTAGAGTGAACATGGCTCGATGAACGGCTAGAACAAATCAAAGGCAATGTGCAGCCAACCTGATTCCCGTCACAGCGAACGGATGTTGAGTTCACTTTCAAAATTCGAGTAATACCATTTCCTGATGGCTTAATCTTCGCCAAAAGTTCGGCTATTCCGCCAACGCTCATAGTCCAGAATCTGCTCGCGGGATATTGACGGGTGGTGCCGTGCCAAAACGATATTGAAATGACCATTTGAGATCAATTCATGTTTCCGCAAAGCTAATCGAGCCGCTTCGTTCACAATGAACTTAATGTCGCTGGCCACATAGTCTTCTAAATGTCGTGCAGTGGCGCTTACATCGAGCAGCAAGGAGACAGGTCTGTTTTTCAAGTACATTCGCAACATTTCTACACGCGCAGCAAAGTCTGGTGGCGGAATAAAGAAGAGTTTATCAAGGCGGCCAGTGCGGAGGATGGCTGCATCTAATTTATCCGGTCGATTCGTTGCCGCGATAACAAGAATACCGCGCGCACTGCATTCAGTCATCTCGCCCAGAAATGCATTCACTTCTGCCGCTTGGTGTTGACGAATTTCGAAACTTTGCCTACTCGGTACGAAGGCATCGATTTCATCGAAAAACAGGATCGTAGGCGCTTTCGCTGCGGCTTCACGAAATATCTCCCCAAGCTTTTCCTCTACGCCATGTTGATATCTACTTGCTAGATCGGTCGGCTTCTTTTCTATGTAGTGGTATCCGATGTCGCCGGCAAGACACCGGGCAATGTAGGTTTTCCCGCACCCTGGTGGGCCAAAAAAGAGCAGCCCATTACTAAGGCATTAGCTATTTTACTTCATTTATAGAAATTATTGCCGTATAATACCGGCATGAACCGAACCTACTCCG
>JAFEDV010000371.1 GCA_018241475.1 Pseudomonadota bacterium
CCACCCCTTCAGTCAGCGCTTCGCGCTGCCAGCTTCCCCTAACGGTGAAGCACGCGTTTTCCTTCCATACCCAGTCGCTCTTCCTCCCCGCTAGGTGGATGGGGCGCGTGCGTTAGCACGTGCCGGAGGGGAGAGCGCTGAATTCTGCAAGCAATCGCGCCGCCCCTTCAGTCAGCGCTTCGCGCTGCCAGCTTCCCCTAACGGGGAAGCACGCGGTTTCCTTCAAAGCTCAATGCTGCCAGAACGCGGCGACGAGAAAAAGGGCGTTGCTCGCGCTTCTCTCGCAGCTCAATTCTTGCGGGGAAGGAGGACACTAAGCTGGGTGTTTCCGCGTCAGCGTCCGCACGCCGAACCAGATAGCCGCGGCAAAGCCTGCCGCAATCAGTACCAGCGCCCACCAATAATACCCGACCTGCGCCATCAGCGCGTTGCGGGCGGTCTGGTGCTGCGGGTCGTAACCAGCCGGCATTTCGACAACGCCGTTGGCGCGCGCATAGGCGCGATAATCGGCAAGCATCGATGCAAACAAGTGCGGCTGCTCGTGCGAAAGATCGTGGGTTTCGCCGGGATCGCTGGCGATGTTGTAGAGCCGCCAAACGTTGTCGCCGTAGCGCGGCGTGTTGCGCACGAGCTTGTAGTCGCCGCGGAACAGCGCCGAATTGCCCGAGACTTCGATGCCAACCGGCGTGCCGGCGTCGCGCACCTGCGCCGCCGCGCCCGAGAGTACGCCGCTCATGCTAACGCCGCTCAGAGGCGCGGAATTCGCCGGGGCTGGGCCGGCGCCGGCGCGATCCAACAAAGTTGGCGTGATGTCGGTGACAAATGCGCGCGCATCGACGCGGCCAATGCGCACGCCGGGTCCCGCCACGATCAGCGGCACATGAATGCCGCCGTCGCCGGCGTAGAACTTGAAGAGATCGCCGGGCGAGGCCGCAGCGCTCGCCCATTGCGGGCCGATGAAATTGTAGGAATGGATCTCACCCAGATTGTCGACGCGCCGCGTATAGCCGTGCACGGCCATCCATTGCGTAAACCCAACCTCGTGGATCGGATCGCTCGGCTCCGGGCCGTTGTCGGAGGTGACGACGAAGATGGTGTTGTCGGCGAGCCCGCGGTTTTGCAGATAGGCGACTAGGCGGCCCAGATTGGCGTCCATCGCCTCCAGCATGCCGGCATAGACCGCCATCGAGCGCGCGAAGAGCGCTTGGTCCGCCGGCGTCTGAGAGCTCCAGCGCTGCAGGAGACGGTTCATCGGCGCCAGCGGTGCGCCCTGCGGGATGAGGCCGAGCGCTTGCACGCGCCGCCAGCGTGCTTCGCGCACCGAATCCCAGCCCGCCGTATAGGTGTCGAGGTAGTGCGCAGTGTACTCGCGCGGCGCCTGCACCGGAATGTGCACGGCTTGAAACGCCACATAGGCGAAGAACGGCGCG
>JAFEDV010000372.1 GCA_018241475.1 Pseudomonadota bacterium
CTGCTGCTCGGAAAGGCCGGAGGAGGCGCCAATCTCCAGCAGCTTGGCGCGGACCCCCTCCATGGTGCCGCTGGCGAACATGTCGCGTTGCTGACGGAAGATCTCACCCAAGCGCGCGAAATATTGTTCCGGCGTCGCCCCGCCGCAGCGCGCGAGCTGGAAGCCGGCGACCGCGACCGCCTCGGGCGGCGTTGGGAACTCGCGGAAGATGAAGCGCAGCTTGCCCGTATCGATGTAGTTGGTCTTGAGCTGATCCCACACCGTTTCGTGGAAGTGCGCGCAGTGCGGGCAGGTGGCGGACGCGTATTCGATCAAGGTCGCGCGTGCGCTCGGCGACCCCAGCACCATGTCGTCGGGGCCTGGCGCATTGCCGCCGCCGGCGCTGTTGCCGCCGCTGCAAGCGGCCAGCGCCAGCAGGCTCGCGCTGCCCAAAATCAACTGCCTACGGCCAACAAGGCTCATGCGGGACGCCCTCCAGAACTCGCGTGGAGGCATAGAGATTTTTGCCGGCTTAGAAAACCTCAGGCCTGCTTCACTGCGCGGCCAAGCCGCATCAGGGCGGATTTGAGGCCGGGATCGGCCACCGGGTCGAGCGCCTTGGACAGGGCGGACTCCTCCGACGGCGTCAGCGGCTGCTTGAGGCGGCGGACGTTGCCGGTCGGCGGCAAGGGGGCGGTCCGCTGCTCGATCTTGACGGCCTTGATCTTGGCGCCTGCCGTCTTAAGCCGCTCGATCAGGAGCGGCGCCTGCTGCTGCAGGAAGGGCGCGAGCGCGCCGGGGACCCGCAGGGTAAGCGTGCCGGCGGCCAATTTTTCAGGCGTCGCGCGGGCAAAACTGTCGCCGGCGATGTCGCTCCAGCGGCGCTTCAATTCGCTCAGTCCCATGCCGCCGTGGGGCATCAGCGGCTTCAGGACGCCGGCGACGGCCTTGCCGGCGCGGGGGGCGCCCGACCAGCCGGCGCGACCGCGCTTGCCGTTCAGCGCCTGGGCGGCGCGGGTCTCCGCCTGCGGATCTGCCGCTGGCGCTGGCGCCGTCCGGAATCTTTCGCGCAGAGACACGGGGCTGCGAGCGAATCGAAAACTCATGAAGAAAGGGTAAAGACGCCCCATGCCAGCGCCTGCCCGATCCGCCCCCGCAGCTGTGAGCAAGCCGGAGGCGACTCGGGAAAACCTGCGGAAGTCGTTGCTGGACTGGTACGACCGCAACGGGCGCAATCTGCCGTGGCGCGTGCGCTGCGGTCGCGCCGACCCATATCGCGTGTGGCTGAGCGAAGTGATGCTGCAGCAGACAACGGCGGCGGCGGTCGGACCGTATTTCGAGAAATTCCTGGGGCGCTGGCCTCATGTCGGCGCACTCGCGGGGGCGCCCCGCGAGGCGGTGCTCGGGGCATGGGCGGGGCTTGGCTATTACTCGCGCGCCCGCAATCTGCATGCGGCAGCGCAGGTGCTCGCCAGCGAGGGCTTTCCGCGCGACGAAGCGGGATGGCGCAAGCTCCCGGGCGTGGGCGCCTACACGGCGGCGGCGATTGCGGCGATTGCATTCGATCAACCGGCGAATGTCGTCGATGGCAACGTCGAGCGCGTGATCGCGCGGTTGCGCGCCACCGAGACGCCGCTGCCGGGAGCCAAGGCCGAGTTGCGCGCGCGCGCCGCCGAACTGGCGACGGCGCACCGCCCCGGCGACTGGGCCCAGGCGCTGATGGATTTGGGCGCCACGGTCTGCACGCCGAAAGCGCCGCGATGCCCGCTCTGTCCATGGCGCCGGGCGTGCGCGGCGTTCGCGACGGGTGCGCCCGAGAGCTATCCGCGGCGTGCTGCGAAACTGGCCAGACCCGAGCGGTTCGGCGTCGCCTTCCGTGCAGAGCATGATGGCGCGATCTGGTTGGTGCGGCGGCCGGACAAGGGCTTGCTCGGCGGCATGGCGGGATTGCCGACCACGGAATGGCGCGCGGGAACTTGGTCCCGGGCCGAAGCTCTGAAGCATGCCCCGGCAAGGGCGAAGTGGAAGCGCATTGGCGCGGTGCGCCACGTGTTCACGCATTTTGCGCTGACGCTTGATGTCTATGCGGCGGAAGCCGAACCTTGCGGCGAAGGCTGGTGGGGAGATGCATCGGCGCTGCCCACGGTTTTCAAGAAGGCGGCCGAGATGGCGTGCTCGATCCAGCCCTCTTTGACGCAAGAGCCGCCATAGCCGCCATTTCCATTTATATGATCGGATTGTGGCTATGGGCCCCGGACTTGCGCTACGCGCAATCCGGGGATGGGTAGCGAAGAGAGGATTGGCAGATGACCGGAACCTTCGAAGGCGGCTGCAGCTGCGGGGCGGTGCGGTTTCGGCTGACCTCGCCGCCCATGTTCACGCATTGCTGCCATTGTCTCGATTGCCAGAAGCAGACAGGCGGCGCCTTCGCCATCAATGCGTTGATCGAGACATCGCGCATTGAGATGCTCGCTGGCGGCGACAGCATCCAAGTTGTCGACATGCCGAGCCCGAGCGGGCGCGGCCACGAAATTCATCGCTGCCCCAAATGCGAGGTCGCACTCTGGAGCGATTACGGCAAGCGAGGGTATCTGCGCTTCGTGCGCGTATCGACGCTCGACAAGCCGCACGCCATTGAGCCGGACGCGCACATCTTCACCCGCTCGAAGGTCCCTTGGGTGCGTCTCCCGGAAAACGCACGCGCGTTCGAGATTTTCTACGACATGAAGCAAGAGTGGCCCGCCGCCAGCATGGCGCGGCGTGAAGCGGCGTCGAAGGGCGGATAGATGGGCCGCGGAGAGGCAGCGATCGGTTCGGCGCTGTTTTTCCTGCTGGCGCCGGGGACCATTGCGGGTCTGATCCCGTGGCTCATCACGCATTGGCGAGCGGAGAGAGATGCTTCTGCGGCCGTCTCGGTCGCGGGCGCCGTGCTGCTCGTTCCCTTCGCGGCGATGCTCGTCGAGTGCTTCGTGCGCTTCGTGCGCTACGGCGGCACGCCAGCGCCCATATCACCGACCAGACATCTTGTCGTGAGCGGACTCTATCGTTTTGTTCGCAATCCGATGTATGTCGCCGTCATCGGCCTCATCTTCGCGCAGGCGCTGATGTTCGCCAGCGCCGCGCTGCTCGCCTATGGCATCGCCATCTGGCTGGCGTTTCACCTGTTCGTGCTGGCTTATGAGGAACCGACGCTACGGCGCAGCTACGGCGAAGA
>JAFEDV010000373.1 GCA_018241475.1 Pseudomonadota bacterium
ATCGGCACGCGCCAGCCGCCCCAGTCCTTCTCGTCCGTCACCACCACGGGAAAGGTGCCGGGACTGGGGTGGCGTGGGTCGCGCGGATCCGCCGAGAGCCGGTTCACCGCGCGCAGCACGCGCCAGTTCTCTATCTCGATCAGGTCAGGCTTGGCCGGCGATTGTTCTTCCGCAGCCAGTTCGTGGGCCTGAAAGTCGCGCCCCAAACCGACATCGTAGGTGACGCGCAGCGGCTCCTCGACGCCTTTGACCCATTGCGGGTTGACGCTTTCGATGCCCGCCCATGTGCCTACTGGCTTCACGAAGACGCGCTGGCCCTTGTGGAACACGGCCTTGGCCATGGAATCCTCCGCCCAATCAGGCAGCGAGCCTAGCTTGCGGGCCTTGAGCTTTCGTGAACAGAGATTGACGCCAAGACACTCTTTCAGCGCCCACGGCGCGCGCGTTAAGGTCCGCTCAACCAAGAGACCCGGCTAGACCGGAGGAGGAACGCTTGAACTTCGATTTTTCCGACGACCAGAAGAGCTTGAAGGAACAGGCGCGGAAGTTTCTGTCCGAGAAAGCCGGCGCCAAGGTCACGCGACGTGTGCTCGACGACCCCAAGCTCTCCTACGACGAGGGACTATGGCGAGGCGTCGCCGAATTGGGTTGGCTGGGCGCGGCCATCCCCGAAGAGCACGGCGGCCTGGGGCTCGGGCGCCTCGAACTCTGCGTGCTCGCGGAGGAACTGGGCCGAGCCGTTGCGCCGATCCCGTTTTCGTCGACCGTTTACTTCTTCGCCGAAGCTTTGATGTTGGCGGGCAGCGAGGCGCAGAAGAAAGCGTTCTTGCCGAAGGTGGCCGCCGGCGAGCTGATCGGATGCTTCGCCGTTTCCGAAGGTCCTGGCGCGCCGACACCATCCTCGATTCAGGCGAAGTTCGAGGGTAACGCGCTGAGCGGCGCCAAGATTCCCGTCACCGACGGCGACTGCGCGAGTCACGCCGTCGTGCTCGCCAAGGAGGGTGCGGGCCTCTCGCTTGCGCTGGTGGATCTCAATCAGCCGGGCGTCACGCGCGAGACGCTCAAGACGCTCGACCCGACGCGCGGCCACGCCAAACTCGAGTTCAAGAATGCCAAGGCCGAACGCATCGGTGCGGCGGGCCACGGCTGGGAGCTTGCGGAAGCGGTTCTGGATCGCGCGGCCGTGCTTATTGCGTTCGAACAAGTCGGCGGTTCGCACGCCTGCCTGGATATGGCGATCGACTACGCCAAGAACCGCTACGCCTTCTCGCGCCAGATCGGCTCGTTCCAGGCAATCAAGCACAAGCTGGCGGACATGTATGTTTCGATCGAAGTGGCGCGATCGAACGCGTACTACGGCGCCTGGGCGCTCTCCACCGAAGCGGCGGAGCTGCCTTTTGCAGCCGCTGCCGCGCGCGCCGCGGCGAGCGATGCCTACTATCTCTGCGCCAAGGAGAACATCCAGACGCATGGCGGAATGGGCTTCACCTGGGACGTCGACTGCCATCTCTTCTTCCGCCGCGCCAAGCTGCTCGCGGTGCAGGCAGGCGCGCCGGCGGTGTGGAAGGAAAAGCTGGTGAAGCGGCTCGAGCAGCGGAACGCCGCATGATGGCGCAAGTCATCTTCGAGAAGCGAG
>JAFEDV010000374.1 GCA_018241475.1 Pseudomonadota bacterium
GAGCCCGTTGGCGACCACCTGCGCGGCGCCGCGCTGCGAGGGAGCAACGGTGATGACGCCGTCGACCTGGGCGATCGCTTGCGCATCCGCGAGCGTAAGCGTGTCGCGACCGCCGCCGCCGACAGCGAAGCGAACTCCGCCGGACTGAGCTGCGCCCGGCACCACGATCAGCAGGTTCGAGCCGAGGCTGGCGATCGAGCGCTGGACCTGCGCCTGCGCGCCCGAACCCAGCGCCACCATCGCCACGACTGAAGCAACGCCGATAATCACGCCGAGCGCGGTGAGCCCCGAACGCATGGGATTGGCGCGCAGCGCGCGCAGGGCGCCGGCGACGAGATCGGATGTGAGCATCATGCGGCGCGGCTTTCGTGGACGCGATCGCTGACGATACGGCCGTCGCGCATTTCGATGGTGCGCCCGGTCGCCGCAGCGATGTCCGGCTCGTGCGTTACCAGCACGATAGTCGCGCCTTCCTTGTTCAGATCGGCAAACAAACGCATGATTTCGCTGCCCGTGCTGGTGTCTAGCGCGCCGGTCGGTTCATCGGCCAGCAACAGCGCGGGCTTGCCCGCAAGCGCGCGCGCTATTGCGACCCGTTGCTGCTGGCCGCCGGAGAGCTGCGTCGGCCGATGCAGCATCCGTGCCTCCAGACCGACACGGGAAAGCAATTCCGCGGCGCGCTCGCGTCTCGCATGGGATTCGACGCCGGCATAGATCATGGGCAGTTCGACGTTTTCCAGCGCAGTCATTCTCGGCAACAGATTGAAGCTCTGGAATACGAAACCAACCGTGCGATTGCGAAACTCGGCAAGTTCCTCGTCATTCATGGCGGCGACGTCGGAACCGTCGATGACGATTCGGCCCTCCGTCGCCCGATCGAGCGCGCCGATGACATTCATCAGCGTGGATTTGCCCGAGCCCGACGGACCGATGATCGCGCAATAGTCGCCGCGCGCGACGGAGAGGCTGACGCCATCGAGCGCATGGACGTCCTCTTCGCCCATCCTGTAGAGCTTCACCAGATTCTCGGCGACGATGAGCGGTTCCATCACCCGCCCCGGACGCGAACGCCGCCGCTCGGTCCGCGCGGGCCGCCGAACGGGTTGGCGCTGCGCTGTTGGGAGGGCGCAGGCGGTCCGCCTCCGACGATGACTTGGTCGCCTTCGTTCAGGCCGCTGTAGAGCAAGGTGTTTGCGTTGTCGGCGATGCCGGTCGCTACCAGCACCGGCGCCGGCTGATTGTCGCGCAGCACCCAGACCACGACGTTGTTGCGCACCTCGCGCCGCTGAGCGAAGCCTTGCTCGACTTGTTGCAGCGCTTGGCGCTGCTGCGCCGTCAGCGTGGGCTGCAGCGCCGCCATGGCGGCCTGGCGCACCTGCCGCATCGCTGCGCGCCGGTCGCTTGCGCCTTGCGCGCCCGGAGGCGGCGCATTCTGTATTGCCTCCTGGATCGCCCGCTGCAGCGTCGCTTGCTGCGCTGGCGTCAATTGCAGCTGCTGCGTCAGTTGCTGCACCATGCGTTGTCCGCCGCCGCCCTGGCCGCCGCTCCACGTGCGCCGACCGCCGGCGGCCGCCTGGGCGCCGGCGCGAGCGTTGCCAACCAAATCCTGGCCGCGCGCCACAAGCGCTGGATCGTTTGGCCGGAAGCGCAGCGCCGTGTTGGGCAGGCGCAGGACATTGTTTTGGCGCTCGATGATGATGTCGGCGTTCGCGGTCATGCCAGGCAACAGCGTGCGATCGGGATTGTCGGCGGTGACGACCACCGTGTAACTCACCACGCCCTGTTCCGAGACCCCTTGCTGGCGCACTTGGCTGACCACGCCGCGGAAGTCGCGATCCGGAAATGCGTCGACGGTGAACTGGACCTCCTGGCCTTGGCGCACATCGCCGATATCGGCCTCGTCGACGGAGATATTGGCCTGCAGATGCGAGAGATCCTGCGCGATCGTAAACAGCGTGGCTGCCTGGAAGCTCGCGGCCACGCTCTGGCCTACGCTCACCTGTTTATCGACGACCACGCCGTTGATCGGCGAGCGCAATATCGTCCGCGCCAGATCGGTCTCTGCGCTAGCCAGGTTCGCGTGCGCACCGGCGACCGCGGCCGCGGCCGTGTCGCGCGCCGCGCGTTGCTGCTGCATCAATTGCGCCGACGCGAAGCCGGCGTTGTTCAGCGCGACGTAGCGTTGATAGTCAGCGTTCGCGGTGGCGTACTGCGCCTGCGCTTGCGCCAGCGATGCCCGCATTTGCGTCACGCGCTGCTGGAAGGAAGTCGGATCGATGCGCGCGAGCACCTGCCCCACGCGCACCGGCGTATTGAAATCGACTTCAATCGATTGCACCGGCCCCGACACTGTCGATCCCACATTGGCGGAGACAACCGGCTGCAGCGTGCCAGTCGCGCTGACGGAGCGCGTAATTGCGCCGCGATCAACTGCTGCGGTACGATACGGATTGGCGTTGCCATTGCCTTTGAAGGCGAGCCAAAGCGCGAGCAGCACGAGCAGACCGCCGCCAACCAGCCAGAGGTTGCGCCCCCGCAGCAGGCCCGGGCGCTTCTCCCAAAGCGCCCGGACGCGGCTGCCGATCTCGCTCGACGGCGCTGGTTTCACCGGCGCATTCATGGCGTCTTCCTAACCTTGACATCCGCCAGCATATCCAAGCCCTTCTCAGCGCACACCAAAATCACCCGGCAAGCGGACGCTCATGATCGATGCTTGGTTCCAAGGATGGCGGATGACGCGGCCAGGCCCTGAGCCAATGGCCCGGCCGCGCTCTCCGTAAGCCTACCAGCCTCTGCGCGGGCGGGCAGCTTCGGCCTCGTCGCGTGTGATGCGTCCGTCGTGATTGGCGTCCATGCGTTCGAACATGGCGGCCGTCGCCGCATCCCATTCCGCGCGTGAGATCGCGCCATCGCCATTGGTGTCCAGATTATGGCGACCGACAGCGTGGCCCGCGAATCCTTGGCGCATGCCGCGCAGGCCTTGCCGTTCTTGCGCTGAAATCATGCCGTCGTGGTTAGCGTCCAAGCGATCAAATGCTGCGTTCGCAGGGACCAGGAACTCTTCGCGTGAAATATTGCCATCGTGATTGGCGTCCAGGCGCGCCATGCGATCTTCTTGCCTATCGCCGCGGCTTTGGCCTGGACCGCCCGGGCCTCCCCAGCGGCGCCCTGCTCGAAATTCGTCTTGCGACAGCTGCCCGTCATGGTTGGCGTCGAGCCGTGCGAACTCTGTGGTGCGAAACGACTCGAATTCCTGGCGCGTCACCACGCCGTCATTGTTTGCGTCTGCGCGCATGAAGAAGCCGCCGCGGTCGCGAGGGCTGTCAGGCGCCCCAGGCGGCGAGTTGTTCTGCGCTTGCGCCAAGCCACAAGCGCCGGTCATGGCAGCCAACCCGATCGCCGCCAGCAGCCAATTTCGCATTTCACTCCACTCCGAAACAACGCGTCCTCTGCGGCCGTGGGCGGCCATAAGACGAGACTAGCGACGCGAGTTTTCGGCCATTCGTCTGGGTTGCGACAAAGTGTGTCGCGCGCTGCATGCGAATGCGGCCGGCGCTGGGGGGATGCGCCGGCCGCTGACGACGGCCGTTGGGCGGCCGCAGACGAGCGATTGGGAGGGATCGTTCGCCGATGATTTCCGAACTAGGGCCTAACGAGACTGAACCTAGTCGGGCTTCTTGTCGCAGCTGTCTCACCGCCGATGTGATCGGCGCCAAAGCGTGTCAGGGGCGGCCGTTCGACCGCTCGTCGCCGACATGCGGCGAGACTTGCACGCCCGGCATGCGCACGGGACGCGTTTGACCGACAACACGCACAAACTCGGCGCGCGTCAGCGAGCCATCTTCGTTCGTGTCGTAGTCGCGAACTCGCGCGTGGATTTCAGCGGCGAATTCCTCGCGCGTAATGGCGTTGTCGACGTTGCGGTCGAAATCGAGCCGATAGGGACCCATCTGGCTGCCGCCAAGCACAGCGTCCTGCCAGGCCTGGAATTCGATCGGTTCAATTCGTCCGTCATGATTGGCGTCGGCGCGATCGAATTCACGACCGATGCCGGCCTCGATCTCCTGCGCGCTGATGATGAGATCGCCATTGGTGTCCCAGCTCACGAACATCATGACGTCGGCGGAGAGCAACGCGCGAATCGGCTCGTTCTCATGTGCGCCAGGGCCGCCGGTGGCGCAGGCCGTCACGGCCGCCGCCGAAGCTGCGATCAACGTCAATGCCTTCAAGCGCATCAAATATCCCCTTCTCAGTCGTCACGAACATGACGCCGCCGACCTTGGCGTTCCTATGGCAGACGCGCTGGCCTGCATGCCTAAATATGTCTGCCGCCGAATTTCGGCAAAGTTTGGCACAAGTCGGAAAGGCGGGCGCGCTGGATTTTCGGGACGTTTCGCCTCACATTTTCGAGGTGCTGGAGGACTCCCACATCCTGGTCGTCGACGACCATCGCGAGATACGCGAATCTCTCACGCAGTTCCTGCGCAAGAATGGCCGTCGCGCGACCGGCGTTGACAGCGCGGAGGCCGCCCGCAAGGCGATCAAGGAAAACCGCATCGACCTGGTCATCCTCGACATCATGATGCCAGGGGAGGATGGGCTATCGCTTTGTCGCCACATCCGCGAGACCAATCATATTCCCGTCATCCTGCTCTCGGCCCGCGGCGAGGAACTCGATCGCATCATCGGCCTCGAAGTCGGCGCCGACGACTATGTCGTCAAACCCTTCAACCCCCGAGAGCTGCTGGCGCGGATCGATGCGGTGCTGAGGCGGACGCATGCGCTGCCGCCGGAAGCCCAGCCGCCCAGCGGCGAAGTACTCCGCTTCGACCGCTGGACGCTGAAGGTCGCCGAGCGCGAACTCGTCGACGACGAAGGCAACGCCCACGAACTCAGCACCGGCGAATATCGCCTCCTGCTCACCTTCCTGCAGCGCCCGAAGATCGTGCTGACCCGCGATCAGCTGCTCGACCTGGCCTTCGACCGCGGCGCCGACGTGTTCGATCGCGCCGTCGACACGCAAGTGAGCCGCCTGCGCCGCAAGATCGAAACCGATGCGAAGGCGCCGAAGCTGATCAAGACCGTTTGGGGCGGCGGCTACGTCTTCACGGCCCCGGTCGAAAAAGCGTGAACTGGCGTCCCTTCAGCACGCTGACCGGCCGGCTGGTTCTGGTCACCATCGTCGCGGTCGCGGTCTCCTATGCGGTCGCGCTGGTGATGTTCTCCAACGAGCGCGGCGCGGCGCTGCGGCGCGCAGCGGAAACAGCAGTGATCGAGCGCGTCGCCTACACCACCGAGCGCCTCCGCGAGGCGCAACCTGCGCAACGCGAAGCGATGGTGCGCTCGATCCGCGATTTCGGAATCCGCTACAGTCTCGATCGCGCGCCCGCGGCGCCATCGTCGGCGGGCGACGGCGCTAGGCTGGCGAGCGCATTGTCCGAGCGGCTCGGCGATGCCCGCGTGCAAGCGCGCTCCCGGACCATCGAAGTGACATCGCGGCGCTGGTCGCGTCCGCCCGATCATGGGCAGCATCGAGGAGCATTTGCTCCAGGCGGCGGGCCGCCGCCTGATGACGCAGACAGCGCGCCGCCGGATTCCAGCACGCCGCGCATCGAAGTCACGGAAGTCACGTTTTCCGTGCACCTCGCCGACAGCGCGTGGCTCGATGCGGTCGCCCGCCTGCCTGGTCCGCGTCCGGCGCCGATCTCGCTGCTCATCTCCGCGTTGATCGCGGTGGTGGCCACGGGCGCCGGCGCGGCGCTGATTTCGCGGCAGATCGGCCGGCCGCTCGCTCATTTGGCGGCCGCGGCGCGCGCCTTGGGGTCGGGTCAGTCCAACGTGGTTGCGCCCGTCAGCGGCCCCGACGACGTGCGCCGCGCTTCGACCGCTTTCAATGCGATGGCGGAGCGCTTGGGGCGCCAGCTTGGCCGCCAGCGGCAGATGCTGTGGGCGCTCAGCCACGATCTTCGTACGCCGATTACAGCACTGCGCCTGCGCGCCGAGCTGATCGAGGACGAAGCGACGCGTCAGCGTCTGCTCGCGCCGATCGCCGAGATGGAGCAGCTCACAGAACAGGCGCTCTCGCTCGCCCGCGCCGGCGCCAGCGAGGAGCAGCGCGTTCGCGTCGATCTTTCTGAAATCGCGCGCACGCTTTGCGGGGAATTGCAGGACATGGGCGTCAGTGTGACCGCCGATGCGCCGACGCCAATCATGGTCGATTGCCGCCCGAGTGAGATCGCCCGCGCACTGCGCAATCTCGCCGAGAACGCCGCCAAATACGCGGGCGCGGGGGTGCTGCACGTCTATCCGAGCGAGAGCGGCGTGGTTGCGGAAGTGACGGACGATGGTCCGGGCGTCGCGCCAGAGCAGCTTGCGCGCATAAACTCGCCGTTTTTCCGCAGCGACAGCGCCCGCTCGGAGGCGACAGGCGCCGGTCTCGGCCTCGCCATCGCCCAGGCCATCGCCGATGAGCACGGCGGCACGCTCGAACTCGCCAACCGCACGCCGCGCGGCTTTTCAGCCAAGCTGGTCTTGCCCGATTGACTCACTCGCCTCCCCTTCGGCACACTTTCGCCACGCCGCCCTAGTACGGCGCGGCTTCAGGGTGGTACTCATGCGAATTCTGACAATGTGCGCGATCGGCGCTTTGGCATTGTGCGCCACGCCCCAGGCCGCGGCTCAGCGCCACCAAGGCGCGCGTGAACCC
>JAFEDV010000375.1 GCA_018241475.1 Pseudomonadota bacterium
CATGAACGATGACGGCAGCATGGCGCGCCTGCCCGAGCTTGTAGCGTTCGCGCAGTTTCACAATCTCAAAATCGGCGCGATCGACGAGCTGATCGCCTATCGGCGCGTGCATGAGCGGGTGGTGGAAAAGATCGCCGCGACGCCGGTCGAAGTACGCGGCGGCCGCGATTTCCGGCTCGTGGTGTTTCGCAATAAAATCGACGGCGTCGAGCATGCGGCATTGGTCAAGGGCGAGACCGCAGCGGATCGGCCGACGCTGGTGCGCGTGCACCGCGTCGATTTCTCGGCCGACGTGATGGGCGGCTATGGGACTCGCGCCGGCTTGATCGAGCGGGCGGTGGCGGAGATCGAGAAGCAGGGCGCGGGCGTGATCGTGCTGTTGCGCGATCTGCTGCCGGATGCGCTGTCGCGGCGGCTGCATGGCGAGCCTGCCGAACGCGAGGAAGAAGACGGGCTGCGCGTGATCGGCTTGGGGTCGCAGATCTTGCGCGAACTGGGAGTGGGGCGAATGACGGTGCTGGCGAAAGCGCCACAGAAACTCGTCGCCCTGGACGGCTATGGCCTCTCAATCGACGGCTGGCGCGGGTTCAAGCCGTGAAGGAGGGTCGAAACAAGGCCGAGGCAAGAGCGCCGGGCGCGCGGCTGCTCCTGGTCGTAGCGCCATACTATCGCGACATCGCCGATCAGCTGCAGCGCGGCGCCGAAGCGGCGGCGGCGGACGGCGAGGCCACGCTCGATCGCATTTTCGTGCCAGGCGCTTTCGAGATTCCGGCGGCGATCGCGCACGCGGCGCGGCGGAGCCCGGGCTACGAGGGCTTTGTGGCGCTCGGCTGCGTGGTGCGCGGCGAGACCAGCCATTACGACTATGTGTGCGGGGAGAGCGCGCGCGGATTGATGGATCTTTCGATCCGCGAAGGCCTGGCGATCGGCTATGGGATCTTGACGGTGAACACGATCGCGCAGGCCGCCGAACGCGCCGATCCCGGACGCGGCGACAAAGGCGGCGAGGCGACGCGCGCGGCGTTGGCGATGGTGGCGCTGAAGCGACGTTTTGCAGAAGCCGCGCCATGAAGGCGACAGAAATCGCGGCGCGCCGTGCGGCGCGACTAGGCGCCGTGCAGGCGCTCTACCAGATGGAGATGTCAGGCGCCTCGACGGCGGAAGTGATCGCCGAGTTCGACGCCGGCAAGCTGCCGCGCGAAACCGAAGCCAGCGTCACCGACAGCGAAGGCGATCCGGCCTTGTTCAAGACCCTGGTGGAAAAGGCGGTCGATCGCCAAGCGACGTTGGATCGCGCGATAGCACGCCACTTGAGCAAGGGTTGGCGGCTGGAGCGGCTCGACGCGGTGGCGCGCGCCATTCTGCGCGCCGGCGCGGCCGAGCTTGAGCAGCGGACGGATATTCCAGCGGCGGTGGTGATCGACGAGTATGTCGAGATCGCCAAGGCGTTCTTCGATGGGCCGGAACCGGGCTTCGTCAACGCCACCTTGGATGCCTGCGCCAAGGATTTGCGGGCGAACGCATAGGCTTGCGCTGGCCGGCGAGGGCGCCGGCGGTCC
>JAFEDV010000376.1 GCA_018241475.1 Pseudomonadota bacterium
AATACCGGCGAACTGCTCGGCGCCCACATGATCGGCGCGGAGGTGACGGAGCTCATCCAGGGCTACGCGGTGGCGATGCAAGCGGAAGTCACCGAACACGAACTGATGGACACAATCTTCCCGCACCCAACGCTGTCAGAAATGATGCACGAGGCGGTGTTGGATGCGTATGGACGAGTGCTGCATGTTTAAGGAGTCGAGAGAAACTGTCAGTGCGTGCTGATCAGCTTCAATATTTGCGCGGGCAAGAAGATCCCTATGTGCGGCGCCGCAAAGAGAAACGTCGCGCCGAGCAACACGATCCAGTAGACGTCGAGAGCAACGTTTACAGGCATGAACCATTTGTCGTAGCGCCCCGGCGTTTCGGTGTGTTCCCAGCCTTTGAGCGCTGGGTGCGCGAACAGATCCTCGATTTTCTTAATGTACCGGCCGTGACGCATCACGTTCATCGCCTTCTGAAAATACATGAGCGCCGCTAATACTGCCACGAAGAAGGGGGCGCACCAGAACAAGGGCGGATGATCTTCCGACGAGAGCAACCACGCTGCCGAGAAGGCGGCGCTCACCAACCCCACGTACAAAATGAGGTCCATCGTATGAACTAAGCTGAGAACTTCCTGTCTTAGGGCGTCGTATTCAGCTCGGTGAAACTTTGCACTCTCCTCGGAGATAGGCTCCATAGCTCCCCCCGTGTGGCGTCCGGTCCTCCCTCAAGCCGCCTTTGCTTCCGCGAATTGCTCGGCCGCCATGCGTTGCAGCGCCACGTAATCGGTCTTGCCGGTGCCCAAGAGCGGGATCGCGTCGATCACCACGATGCGCTTCGGGACGGCAAGTTCACTGGCGCCGTGGGTTTTCGCCCAAGCGAGCATATCCTCAGCCTTGGCGTCGGCCATGTCCGAGAACAGAATAATCCGTTCGCCCTTGCGCGAATCCGGCAACGCCACGGCGGCGTGCGTGTTGTGCGGCCAGATTTGCGTGGCGTAGCCCTCGACCGCATTGAGCGACACCATCTCGCCGCCGACCTTCGCAAAGCGCTTCACACGGCCGAGGATGCGAATGTAGCCGTCCTCATCGACATCGACGACGTCGCCGGTGTCGTGCCAGCCCTGCGGCAAGAGATCGATGCCAAACGGCTTGGTGGGATCGAGGTAGCCGCGCATCACGTTCGGCCCGCGCACATAGAGACGCTTGCCGCCCTCGATGCCCGGCACAGCTTCGAGGCGCCATTCGATGCCCGGCACAAACTGACCGACGGTGCCGTAGCGATTGGCGAGCGGCTGGTTGACCGAAATCAGCGGCGACGCTTCGGTGGCGCCATAGCCCTCCAGCAACTCAACGCCAAAGCGCTTCATATACAATTCGCGCGTCTCCGGCTTCACGCGCTCCGCGCCCAGCACCATAAGGCGAATGCACTTCATGTCGTCGTCTTCGGCGTTGCGCGCATATTGCTGTGCGAACGTATCGGTCGCGAAGAAAACG
>JAFEDV010000377.1 GCA_018241475.1 Pseudomonadota bacterium
CTGCCACACCGGCCAGAACGCGATGCCGAGCACCACGACCGCGCCCGCGCCGACCATTGCGATGGTCGAATACTGGCGGTTCAGATACGCGCGGGCGCCTTCTTGGATCGCAGCCGCGATCTCTTTCATCCGGTCATTGCCGGCGCTCGCCTTGGTGATGGATTGGGTTTCGAGCCAGCCATAGAGCGCGGCGATGACGCCTGCGGCCACGGCCAACCAAAGGATCAAATCTAGGTTCATTGTTTTGTCCTGGGCGACGCGGTGCTTGCGACAGCGGCGCCGGGTTGGGGAATTGGGTTGGCCGCCCCGCGACAGTCCGTCTGCAGGAACGCTTCCCCCTCAGGTGGGCGGCTTACTGCCAAAACCCGCCCAGAAGCGCAAGGAAGGCCCAGGCAGCCCAGCCCCTCGAATTCAGATGCCGGACCCCAGGCTCGAATAGGTCGAGACGATGGTGACGCCAACCACCGCCTGCGCCCCCAGGGTCTGGATGGCGGCGGTCCGATACACCTGAATGGCCAGCGCCTGGTTCAGGGCGTTATTGTCGTTCGGATCGGCCAGGGAATTGGCGTGGCTCGCCCGGACCAGCGCGTCGCGCAGGAACTGGGCCTTCTCGCGCGTCCGCCACAGGTCGACGTGCGGCGATATTTGTATGCGAAGCGAAACGAAGAGGTAGTTCACGAGTTGGCCATCGCGCACCACCGGAACCGCCAAGTATGGCGCGTCCATCGTCCGTGAGACATCGCCGCTCGTGTTCTGGCCATGGCCGGACGCGGGCGCGTCGGCGCCCCTGTGGCTCTGCTCTCGTGCGTTCGCGAGCCCCGCAAGCAGGGTCGACGCGATCAGGGCGGCGGCGATGGCGCGCTTCATCGTTCGGCAGAATCCGCGCCAATGGTTGCCGAGAGATTACCGGCCCAGCTTGTGGCGATGGCCGAGCGCGCCAAGCTCAAGCACTGCTCCCTCCGAGGTGCTGATCTCGACGCCGCCGCCCTCTACGACGTCGCCGATCAGAGCGACATTCACGTCCGCCGCGCGCGCTGCCGCCATGATGGCGCTCCGGTGCTGCGGCGCGGCAGTGAACAACGCCTGATAATCGTCGCCGCCGGTGACGAGTTCCGCCAAACCGCGCGCACCGAATTTCGACACATGCGCGTGACCGGCGCCGGAGAGCGGAATCGCTTCGCCGTGAATGCGGATGCCGACGCGCGATGCGCGCGCAATATTGGCGACGTCGGCGGCTAGTCCATCGGACACGTCGGTGGATGCGGACGCGTAACGCGCTATGGCTGCCGCAAACGCCACGGGCGGCTGTGGCGTCCGATACTGATCGATGATCTCCTTGATGTCGGCGCCAGCGCGATCGCCCGGAGAAGCGCCGATTACGTCCGGCTTGTCCCGCAGCGCGCGCAGCCCGAGCAGAGCCTGGCCGACAAAACCCGTCACCCAGACTTGCTCGCCGGCCTTTGCGTCGGCGCGCGACGGAACGCGCTCGCCGAGCGGAACGCCGAAAAGCGTCATCGAGACGGTCAGAGGGCCGGGCGTCGCTGTGGTATCGCCGCCCAGCAACGGCACCTCGAAAGCCCCGAGATCATCACGCAGGCCGCGCGCGAATTCCGTCATGTCGCCGGCGTCGCGCGCATCCGGCCAGAGCAGCGTCAGCAGTGCGCCGGTCGGCTTGACGCCCTTCGCGACAAGGTCCGAGATATTTACACGCAGCGCCTTCTTGGCGACCGTCTCGATCGGATCGTCCGCCAGAAAATGCACACCCTCGACGATCGCATCCGTCGTCACGACAAGCTTGCCGCTCGTTTC
>JAFEDV010000378.1 GCA_018241475.1 Pseudomonadota bacterium
CGCGCTTTATCAGCGCCACGGGTTCGAAGTGACTGTCGAGTTCGATCTGCCGAACCTGCACATGTGGACGATGACGAGGCGGCCGCAGCGCTAGGCGTCATCCCGCATGTAGAGGTGCTTACTTGTGTGGGACTGGCGGCGAGTTGGTCGTGCAACTCAAGTTGACGGACGTCTCTTAGAATCTTCGGCGCTCGCGCATGCGTAGCCCCCGACTACGGAGCCTCTTCGAGGACCCAAAGATCGAAAGTGAGCATTGGCAGCAAAGTCAGTCATGGTCGCCAGCTCTCTCGCCCGCGCTCTGTTCTTCGGTCTTTAGCGCATCCGCCAAGCGAGTTCTTGCACTCCCCGGCTTGAGCGGCTTCTGCTGGCTTTCATGCGGCGCCCAGCCGGCGGCGGTGAGAATTTCGAAGGTCGCGCGCACGCGGCCGTCGGGATCGCGGAAGCGCTCGCGATAAATGTCGAAGGCGCGCGCCAGCACGCGACGCGATAGCGCGCGCGGGGAACGTTCGCGGAGCGCGGCCGTCTCTCCCATGGCGCGCAAATCCGCCAAGAGCCGCATTGGTTCGGCGTAGCGCACGATAATCGTGTCGCGGTCCGCCGCAGGAAGCGCAAAGCCAGCACGCTGCAACAGCACCGCCACGTCCTGCAAATCCGCGAAGGGCGCGACGCGCGGACCGGCGCCGCCCGTTAGTTCGCTTTCCGCCTCGAGCAGCGAAAGCCGCAACTCCTTCAGCGTCTCGCCGCCGAACAAGGCGGCCAGCATCAGGCCGTCCGGTCTCAGTGCGCGGCGAATCTGAATCAGCGCGCCCGGCAGGTCGTTCACGGTGTGCAGGGCTAGAGGAGAGACAATAAGGTCGAAACTTTCGGCCGCGAACGGCAGTTGCTCGGGATCAATCTGGATCCCGCTGGCGACGTCGGCCTCGACGATTTCGCCGATGCGCGCAGAAAGCTCCGGCCGATCGCGCACGTCCTCCGAAAACACCCCGCCGCCGCCCAGCGCCAGCGCTTGCGGAAAGGGACGCGGAATCGCCTCCAAGCGGTCGGCCAAATCCGCCGCCACACGCCGGTGCAGAAACGCCGCCTTGCGGAAGTTCGGCGCGGCGCGCAGCTTGCGCTGGCGCACGAGGCGTGGCTCGAATGGGCCGGAGGCTGGGGCCATGATGCAATCCTACCGCAGCGCGCGCGCATTCCGGAAACGCGGAATCGTCTCGAAGCTATCCGATCTCATCTGGCCGCCGCGTTCGCTGCTTTCGGAAAACATTGTCGATCGCCCCGGGGTAATCGAGCCCGAACTGTGGGGCGAGTTGCATTTCCTTGGAGCGCCGCAGTGCCGACGCTGTGGTTTTCCCTTGCCGGAAGAAGTCGGCGAGACGGCGGTGTGCGGCGCCTGTGCCGGGCGCGAACCGGCCTACGACACCGCGCGCGCGGCGCTGGCGTACGACGATCACGCACGCCGCCTCATCCTCGACTTGAAACGCGGCGGGCGGCGCGATGGCTTGCCGGTCTTTGCGCGCTGGATGGCGGCGGCGGCCGGCGATGCGCTCCGGCGCGCCGACTTCATCGCGCCCGCGCCTATGCATTGGACGCGGCTGGCTATGCGCAGCTTCAATCAGGCGGCCTGGCTGGCCGAGGCGCTTTCCCGCGCCAGCGGCAAGCCCTGGAAGGCGGGGGCGCTCACCCGCGCCAAGCGCCGCAAGAGCCAGGCCGGCCTCTCAGCCTCCGAGCGCCGCCGCAACGTCGCCGGCGCGATCAAGGCGTCCTGGCGCTTCGCGGACAAAACGATCCTGGTGGTTGACGACGTGTTCACCACGGGCGCCACGCTCGAAGCCTGCGCCCGTGCATTCCGCAAAGCTGGGGCTGCAGAAGTGCATGCAGTGACCCTCGCGCGGGTCGTTAGGCCGATGGATATCATTGTGTGACAGCTTGAGTCGGATATGCCGCCGGTCACCATCTATACCCGCGCCTTCTGTCCCTATTGCACCAGGGCCGTTGCTCTGCTGGAAAGAAAGGGCGCCTGCGTCACCGAGATCGACGCCACGGGCTGCCCGCAGAAGCGACAAGAGATGATTGACCGTTCCGGCCGCTGGACCTTTCCGCA
>JAFEDV010000379.1 GCA_018241475.1 Pseudomonadota bacterium
GATGACGACGATGTAGAGCAGCCAGTCAGGTACGAGTCTGAGCACTCAGCCACTCCGGAACAGCATGACGTTCGGGTCGGACACCGCTCCCGCGATGATCAGCGCCAGCGCAATCTTCACGCTCATCAGATAGATCGCGGCTGCGACATCGCCCTCGGCGATGCGACGCGGCAGGCCGCGCAGGAAGATGTCGGCGAACCGGAACGCCAGCAATTGCAGCAATAGCGTGACGACCGCCCAGATGGTGAGATCAATCAGCCCGAATGAATGCGCGAGACAAGCTCCGAGCGGTATGGCCAGACCCACAACCACCCCGCCGAACGCCAAGGCCGCGGAAGGATTGCCTGCACGAATGAGCGCGAGTTCCTTGTGCGGGGTCATCAGCACATAAATGGTCAATGAGACGATAAAGAGGGCGATCGAAGCGCCGAGCTGGGCGATGAAATCCGGGAATCCGGCCACGAACGCATTGACTGGCGCGGAAAAATCCATGGCCCATTCCTCTTATGCCGCAGCCCGGCTTGTGCGATTTGCGCTAGCGGTTCCTGCGTGCTGGCGCAAGACAAGTGGCTGAGCGCCGAACAGGAAGAGCACGCAAATGGGCGAACGTAAGGCTGCCTTGGTCACCGGATCGACGAGCGGCATCGGCTTGGGGATTGCCACCGCCTTCGCCAGGTCCGGCATGGACGTAACGCTCAATGGCCTGGGCGACGCCGGCGAAATCGAAAAGATCCGCTCCTCTCTCGAGCGCGAGGCGGGCGTCAAGGTGCGCTATGACGGCGCCAACCTCATGCACGCCGACGCCTGCGCCGGCATGATCGAGAGCGCGATCGGCGCCAATGGCCGGCTCGACATCCTGGTCAACAATGCCGGCATCCAGTTCGTCTCGCCGATCGAGGATTTTCCCGTCGACAAGTGGAACGCGATCATCGCGCTGAACCTATCCTCGTCCTTTCACACCATCCGCGCGGCGATGGGCCATATGAAGGGCCGCAAGTACGGCCGCATCATCAACATCGCTTCCGCGCACGCCCTGGTGGCGTCGCCGTTCAAGTCGGCCTATGTCGCGGCCAAGCACGGCGTACTCGGCCTCACGCGCACTGTCGCGCTGGAGGGCGCGCAGTTCAACGTCCGCTGCAACGCCATCTGCCCGGGTTACGTGCATACGAGTCTGGTCGAGAACCAGATTCCGGACACCATGAAGGCGCGTAACATGACGCGCGAGCAGGTGATCAACGAGGTGTTGCTGGAAGCCCAGCCGACCAAGCAATTCGTGAAGGTCGAGGACATAGCGGGCCTAGCTTTGTTCCTGGTCTCGGAATCCGCCAATCAAGTGAACGGTGCGGCGCTGTCGGTCGACGGCGGCTGGACCGCACAATAGCCGGTTCACGCTTCCTTAGTCGCGCCGGCGCGATGGTGAACGGCATGCACGCTAACCGCATCTTAGCGATTGCCATCTTGTCCGCGCTTTGCGTGGGACCGGCGCTTGCCGCGACAAGCGGCGACGGCGGTCAGGCGCCCGCGAGCCGCCAGGAGCGGTTGACCTCGGCGGACTCATGGCTGCCGATGCCCACGCTCGCGGCTTGCATTCTGAACCGCACCTCGACCAGCGGCACCATCATTGTCGACATGGGCATCGACGTGCCGGACGCCAATCTGCGCCGCCACGCAGCAGCCAACGGTCCGCGCATCCGCGACGCGCTGCGCACCGCGCTCTCAACCTATGCGAATGCGTACTATCGGAACCGCACTGCGCCCGATCCAGCGACGATCACGCGCCTCCTGCAACAGGCCGTCGATCAAACGCTGGGCGCGTCAGGTGGGCGCGTTCTACTGGTGAACATCATCTATCAACGCCGCCAGGGCGTCTGAATGTCACCGCCCGGTGCAGGCGATGGGCATCACCACCGGCGTGACGCTCCCATCGGCTGGCGCGCGATAGATCGGCCGTGGGTTGTCGTGGGCGACGACCGTCTCGCCGACGCCCATGATCTGACGTTCGAGCACGGTGAACTGTCCTTCGGCGCACTTGAAGCGATAGTGCAGGCGCTCGTTGGTGTAGGTGATCGTGGTGCGCGTCGTAGCGGTTTCGATCGGATAGGCCTGCGGATTGGCGTGGCGCACCTCAAGCCAGATGTCGGCAGTGCCGTCCGGATTGCGGGTGATAGTGCGCTGATTGAACAACACCTCGCCCACGCAATCGCTGCGTGAACAATCCCGCTGGCGCGCCACCAGGAGCCAGTCGGGCAGGTTCTGCGTCGATTGCAGCACCACGCGGTTGTTATTGTTCGCGCCAGCTTGCCCCTGCGGCGCGCTGGCGCCGGGCGTCGCCCCCTGACCGCATGCAGCCAAGCCGCAGGCCGCAAGGGCGATCAGCACTTTCGAGAACATGGTCATTGCTTTCATGTTGGTTGGCTCCCGCTGCCCGGCAAGTCACATCGCCGAAATGCCGCCGTCCACCTTGATCTCAGCGCCGGTGATGAAGCTGCTTTCGTCGGAGATCAGGAATACCGCAGTCGCGCCGATCTCTTCAGGTTTGCCGATGCGCCCCATCGGAACCTGCCGACCCAGCTTCGCCTCCGCTTCCGCCTTGCCGAACATGCCGCGGAGGGGGTCGAGGATCGGCGTGTCTATGAACGTGGGATGGACGGAGTTCGAGCGGATATTGAGCTGCTTCTTGGCGCAGTAGAGGCCGATGTTCTTGGACAAAAGCCATACCGCGGCTTTCGAGGCGTTGTAAGCAGGGGAGGTGTGGTTGGCGATCAGTCCGGCGATCGAGCTGATGTTGACGATTGAGCCCGGCTGGTTCTTCGCCAGATATTTGATGGCGTGCTTGGCGCCGAGAAACACCGAATCGACGTTGACGCTCATCACGCGGCGAAACGTTTCCAGAGAGAGTTCTTCGACGCCGCCCTCACGCGCGGAGATGCCGGCGTTGTTGATCAGGCCGGAAATGCCCTGCATCGCTGCGTCGGCGGCTTCGAGCGCAGCGACCCATTGCTGTTCGTTGGTGACGTCGAGTGCGTAGGCTGAGGCCGTTCCAGCGCCGTGCTTGTCGTTCAACTCGCGAGCGATGTTTTCCGCGCCAGGCAGATTGATATCCGCAAGCGCCACCTTGGCGCCTTCCGCTGCAAGCGCGCGCGCCATCGCCGCGCCTAGGCCCTGCGCGCCGCCGGTGACGAAAACCTTCTTGCCCTGAACGCGTCCCGCCATGTCGTCCTCCCTCTCGCCGCGCGACATTCCGCCCCGGCGCGTCAAATCGCAAGTGGTTCGCAACCGCGCCAACCTCTAGATTGACGTCCGAGCGAGGACCGCAATGGATCTGACCGCGCTGTTGTTGTCGCGACTGCAGTTCGCCTTCACTATCGGCTTTCATATCATCTTCCCGGCGTTCACGATCGGGTTGGCGTCTTTTCTCGCCGTGCTTGAGGGGCTCTGGCTCTTCACCAAGCAGCCGCAGTTCAAGAACCTCTATCTGTTCTGGGTGAAGATCTTCGCACTGTCATTTGGCATGGGCGTGGTGTCAGGCGTCGTCATGTCGTACGAGTTCGGCACCAACTGGAGCGTATTCGCGACCCAAGTCGGCAGCGTCATCGGTCCGCTGCTCGGCTACGAAGTGCTGACGGCGTTCTTCCTGGAAGCGTCCTTCCTCGGCATCATGCTGTTTGGCTGGAAGCGCGTCGGGCCGGGCCTGCACTTTGCGGCCACTTGTATCGTCGCGCTCGGCACGCTGGTGTCGGCGTTTTGGATCATCGCTGCCAATTCCTGGATGCAGACGCCGCAGGGCTTCGCGCACGCGGCCGATGGCACGATGGCCGCCACCGATTTCGGGCGAGTGATCTTCAATCCGTCAATGCCGTCGCGCTTTGTTCATATGGTGCTGGCGGCATATCTGACGACGGCGATGATTGTTGCGGGGGCCTCGGCGTTCGCGTTGCTGAGCGGCAGGCCCAAATC
>JAFEDV010000037.1 GCA_018241475.1 Pseudomonadota bacterium
CGACTTGGTGCGCACCGGCTTCGGGCTCCGCGGCTTGCGGATCAGCTGGTTGATGGTCGGCATTTCGCCCCTGTTTCCCTTCCCGCGTTTCAAACTCGAACAGCGCGCCAAGCGGCCCCTCCGGGAGCCGCCTGCGGCGCGCTAGCTTTAAGGTCCAATCGGCGGGGCAGCCCGGACATAAGGGCTGCAGCCGTTCCGAATGAGGCGCGTTAGATACGGGGGCTGCCCCCCGAGGTCAAGGCGGGGCAAGGTGCGAATCCGGCGCCCAAATACACCACTGTTTCCGCAAAAACGTGGCGGTGCTCGGGTTTGCAACGCGCCCCGCTCCCCGCTCCCCGCCCCGGATCAGGTTCCGGGGTCGCGGACCGCGAGCAATGCGCGCCTAGATCAATCCCGCCGCCGCCAGCACGCGCGCGGCCGGATCGAGCAGCGAGCCGTAGCGGCGCCAGCGGCCTATGCCTCCGGCGTGCATCGGCTCGCGCACCTGGGCGGCGCTTGGGGTGCCGACCGCCGCAGCGTTCTGGTGAAAGCTCAGACACTTGTCGTCCCAGGGCAGGCCGCAGAACGCCAGCAGCGCGCGCGTTTGCCCTTCCTGGTCTTGCACCAAATCCTCGTAGCTCAGCACCATGAAGCGGTCGCCCGGCAGCCGCTCGCGCCAATGATTGGCGGCGCGATTGAACTGGATCACCTTGTCGGCTGCCGCGGCGAGATCGTTTGCATAGTCGTAATAGCGGTCGTCGATGGGAAAGATCTGTCTGTAGTTCGCGAGGCAGAGATCCAAGGGGCCGCGCGCGACGCAGACGATGCGCGCGTTCGGCAACGCCTTGTGGATCAGGCCGGCCCACAAATAATAGCTGGGCGCCTTGTCGACGAATTTCGCCTTCGAGCCGGTCAGCGGGCGCGTGCTCGCCACGTAGCGCTCTCCCAGCTTCAGCATCTCCAGCCCGTGCGCCTCCTTGAGGCCCGCCACGATCCCCGGCGCAGATCCCCTCATCGCCGCCGCCGAGAGCGACACTAGCTGGATGAAGTTGTCGATCTCCCCCGCCGAGCTCACCTCCGGGTGGCTCGAGAGAATACGATCCACCAGCGTGGTGCCTGAGCGCGGCAGTCCGCAAACGAAGATCGGCTCGGAACTCTGCGAACCGGTATTGCTCTCCGCGATTCCGTCGGACGAAGCCAGGCAGACATCGGTGACGTCGCGCTCATATTGCTTCGAATAGGGCCGGATGGCGTTGCGCCGCTGCTTGCCCTTCTTCAGCCACTGGAACGACGCGTCGAGGTCGTCGAAGTCTTCGTAGGTCTTGGCGAGCGCATGCCCCAGGAAGAGGCTGCGCCAGCCCTCCTCGTCGGGCTGTTCGAACTGGCGCGTGAGGTCTTCGATCTGGTTGTGCGCGGGCGTTTGCTTGACCATGCGCACCAGCGCGTAACGCGCCCGGTGGTTCTGCGGGCTGATGTCCAGCGCCATCTCGTAGGATCGGCGCGCGACGCCGAACTCGCCCAGATATTCCTGCACGACGCCAAGCTGGTAGAGATTGTCGGAATCGTTCGGGTTGAGCGTCCGCATGCGCAGGCGCGTGCGGCAGGCATTGAGGTAATCGCCGGTCAGCAGAAACGCCTGCGCCGCAGCGTCCTGGGCCCTCGCATCGCTCCCATGCTCGCGCGCCGTCTTCGCCGCCAGCTCGCGCATCTTCGCGAACCGCTGCACCAGGCGCTCGACGTCAACTTCACTGGTCATCTCGAGCGGTTGGCTACACCATCGCACGCCAAATCAGAACCGAGCCCGGCGCGCCGGTGACGCCCCTCCCCGGGGTCGCGGAAGCGAGCATTCCGCTCGTCCGTGGAGCGTTGAATACTTGAACGCACCAGACCACCGCCGCTCCCCGCTCCCCGCCCCGGATCAGGTCCGGGGTCGCGGAACGCGAGCGCCGATCCGGGGCCCATGGTCCGGCCAGATGCAGGCCGACCCCGGGTCTCGCGGCTCACGCGCTCGCCCGGGGAGCGTTGAATATTTGAACGCAGCGCGCCCTAGGCGTCCCGGGAATGAGTGCTGGCCAAAGCAAAGGGGACGGCCTTTCGGCCGTCCCCAGAGTTTGGTTCCGTTTGCGCCGGATTAGAAGCGCAGGCGTCCCGAGACCGAGAACGAACGGCCCAGCACCCGGTAATAGTTCGGGTCGGTGTTCGCCTGACTGAACACGCCGTCAGCCGTCTGCGGCGGATAGTCGTCGAAGACGTTGTTGAGCACGCCCGTCACCGAGAAGTTGTCGGTCACGTTCCAGCGCGCCGAGAGATCGACGTAGCTGGCTTCCGGCGAGATGTTGCGGTTGGCGCCAGTGCCGAAGCCCTGGTTGCTCACGACCGACGGTGCATAGGTCCAGCGGCCGAAGAAGGTCCAGTCGCCCAGCGTGTAGGTCGCCGAGAACACCGACTTGTAGTCCGGCGTAGTGCCGCCGACACCGGCCGACGTGGTGCCCGCGAACTCACGACCATTGAACTTGAAGCTGTCGAGGTGCGAATACAGCTCGTTCAAGGTCAGCTGGCCTGGGCCGACCGGCACCGACCATTCGACCTGCAGGTCGTACCCGGACGTATCGAACGACGCCTGGTTGCTTCGCGTCGTGTCGACCGAGATGATCTGACCGGTGGTCTGGTCGCGGACGATGCGCGCGCAGCCGCCAGCAACGTTGCCGCCGGTGTAGCAGTCGTTGATGAAGAACTGAGCGCCAAGCGCCGCGATGACGTTGCTGATCTTGACGTTGTAGTAGTCGACCGTCGCACGCAGATCGCCGATCGGGAACCAGTCCGGCTGGAACACCAGACCGACGGTATAGGTGTCGGCGGTTTCCGGCTGCAAGTTCGGGTTGCCGAAGGCGAACGCCTGCACCTGGCTGTTGTTCTGCAAGAAGCCCGTGGACACGCCCACAGGCATCGCCCACGCGTTCGGCGTGGCCGTGCAGGCCGCAAGAATGGCTGGCGTACGGTTCTTGTTGTCGTTGCAGGGGTCGGTGAAGGACGGGAAGCCCTGGTCGCCGTTCTGGAACAACTCGAACACGTTCGGCGCTCGGGTGGCGACGTTGTAGATGCCGCGGAAGCGGAGCCAACGGGTCGGCGCCCATTCGCCGCCGGCCTTCCAGGTCTCGACATTACCCGCGGACGAGTAGTTCGAAATCCGGTAGCCGCCTTCGAAGCCGAGGTAGTAGGCGAAGGGCTGTTCCGAGATCAGCGGGACCGCGAACTCCGTGTACAACTCGTACACGTCGATGGCGCCTGCCTGGTCCTGCGTGGCGTTGAAGCCGTAGATGTTGCCGCTACGCTGTTCGTTGTCGACGCGGAACTGGGCTTCGGTATCGCGATATTCGAAGCCGAACACGGTCGACACCGGTCCAGCCGGGAGCTGGAACAGGTTGCCGCGCAGATAGCCTGCAACGCGGTTTTCCTCAACGATGGTTTCGGAGAAGGTCGGCGTTCTCAGGAAGTCGACGGCTGCCGGAGACAACGTATTCGGGCCGAAGATGTCGGTGATCACGCAGCCCGGGAGCGTGGTCGTCGGCGTTTCGCCGTCGTCCGCCGTCCCGAAGATGCCATCAGGCCCGGCCGTCAAAGCCTTGCAGCCGGAAAGCCCCTGGCGGAACGCCGTGGCGTTGATGCTGTTGACCTGACGATCGAGGAACTCGCTCTGGCCGTAGGACGCCGACAAGCGCCAATCCCAGTTGTCGCCCAGCGAGCCGTCGAGGCTGGTGATGAAGTAGAACTCGTTGTTCTCGTTCACCGAGTTGCGGGTCCCAACTTCCCTCGTGCGGCGATCTTCAACGAATGGCGCGTACGGATGCGGACGGCTCATCAGCGCCAACCACAGATCGTGGTGCGCTGTGGAGATGTAGTTGCGCATGGTCGGCGTCAGCGTCACGGTCAAGCCCGTGGCCGGCGTCGGCGCCAGCTGAACTTCCTGGCGGCTGTTGACGTAGTTCGCCAGCACGCTCAGGCGCAGGTTGTCGTTGATGTCGTAGTGGCCGTTGACATAGAGGCCGATACGCTCCGCCGGGATGATCAGGAAGTTGTCCGGCGCGTAATTGTAGCGCGACGAACCGATCGTACGGTCAGGAATGCCGCAGAAGCCTGACGTGTTGCGCGGCGTCAGCTGGCCAGCGTCGTTGAACGACAGGTTGCCGCCGCGGACGTTGCCGCCCGGGATGCCATCGCAATTCGTGTCGGTGTTGCCCGCGCCGAACGTTCCCGGCAGGAGACCGCCGAGACCCAGACCGGCAAAGATCGGCGTATCGTCCTTGGTGCCGGCGATCTTATCCGGACCCGGATTGTTGCCGACCGCGGCGCCGCCAAACGGGTTGCCGGTATCGTCGGCCGTGCCAAAAACCTTGTCCGGGCCAGGGCCGGCGGCGCTGTTCGTGATCCAGCCCCAAGGCGGCGTGCCTGAACCGCCGCCGATGGTGACGAAAGAGCTTCCCGTCACATCGTTGCGGTTGTCGCAGACGAAGTAGTGGTGGCCGGCGCTGGCCGCCGGATTGTAGCAGACCGCGCCGGACAGGCGCGAGAAGTCGTATTGGCTCTGCAGCACGCCGTTGCGGTTATAGTACGACGCATAGGCCGTCATGTTGCCGCGGCCGTTGGCGAAATTGCCGCCTACCAGCATGTTGGTTTCGAATTCCGAGGCGTTGCCCGTGCTCAGTTCCGAGCCGTAGGTCGCCGAGATTTCCGCACCTTCGTAGTCGTCCTTCAGAACGAAGTTCACCACGCCGGCCATGGCGTCGGAGCCGTAAACCGCGGACGCGCCGCCGGTCACCACTTCGATGCGCGAGATCAAGCTTGCCGGGATCGAGTTGATGTCGACCACGCCGTCGGTCGACGAGGCCGGGAGACGCTCGCCGTTCAACAGGACCAGCGTACGGCCCGGGCCAAGGCCCCGGAGGTCGACGGTGCTGAAGGCTTCGCCGCCGGCGGTGTTGGAGGTCCGGGTGTTGCCCGGGACGACCTGCGGCAGCTCGTTCAGCAGCGTGTCGGTGGTCATCGTGCCGGTCAGTTCGAGCTGTTCGGCGCCGACCGTGGTGACCGGGCTGATCGCTTCGAAGTCTTGGCGAACCAGGCGCGTGCCGGTGACGACGATGGCTTCGTCGCTGCTCGAACTCGCATTGGTGTTCGAGTGGCTGGTGTTGGTCTGCGCCATGGCTGGCGTTGCGGTCATCGCCGCCGCCGCCGCCGCGAGCACCGAGGCGCCCGTCAGCAGAGACTTACGCTGTCCGCTTTGCTTCTTTGACATATTTCGAACCCCCTAGAGCGGCCGGGCCATCGCCGTAGTCCACGGCGAACCCAAATTTTTCCGGACCGGAATGGTCCGAAGGCGTCGCGGAAATGATCGTCGTCCCCAAGGACGACCGAGCCGTGGCCCGGCGTCGACTCCCGCCATGCTGTGGCAACGCTAACGACACATTTTAATCAAGGTCAAACGCCTCTCGCCGCAATTTGTGGAATAAAGCGGGAACGAACGCTCAGGCGTCGCTGGGTGTGTCGCTGGCGCTTCACCGGCCACTTCCGAGGCCGCGGGCCTTGCGATAGTTTTGACCCGCCAGTGCGCTCGACTAGCCGATGCGCCCGGTTCAGAGAGACAAATTGGGCCAACCTGACTCCCCCAGGCTCACATTGGTGGCGGGCCGCTCGTGCGACGGCTGCACCATGTGCTGCAAGCTGATGAAGATCAGCGTGCTGGAAAAGCCGGCCTTTGTCTGGTGCAAACACTGCGACATCGGCAAGGGATGCAGCATCTACGCCGACCGTCCCGAAGTCTGCCGGGACTTCTATTGCGCCTACCGGCACTCCGCCGATCTCGGCGAAGAATGGCGGCCCTCGGACTGCAAGATGGTCGTCAACTACGAAGATGTGCGCAACCGCATCAACGTCGCTGTCGATCCTTCCCGCAAGGGCTTGTGGCGCCAGTCGCCTTACATCGAGCAGATCAAAATCTGGGCGATGAACGCGCTGCGGCAGCGCGGGCACCTGATCGTCTGGGAAGGCGCCGACGCGATCGTGGTGTTGCCGGATCGCGAAGTGAATTTCGGGCCGCTGGGCAACCGCACTCTTGTCGTGATGGGGCGCTCGACGCCGCTCGGCGAACAATACGATGCGCTGGCGCTTGAGCCCGGCGATCCGCGGCTGGAGCAATACAAGCCGACGGTCTGAGCCGTCCGCACACTTC
>JAFEDV010000380.1 GCA_018241475.1 Pseudomonadota bacterium
GAAGAAGTGAGCCTGAAGCCCGGTGAGCCGCCTCGAAAGGGGCGGCTTTCCTGGTTCGCCCATGCCACCGAAACTGCAGGCAAACGGCGCGCGGACCGGGTGTAGTCCGCACGCCGTTCGTAGCCGCTTCGGGCGAGTTGCCGAGCTTAAGCCCATCCTACCCGAGCATGATTAAGCGCCCCTCAAGCTTCGGCTAATCCGTAAGGCATAGCTTAATTTCGACTGCCTGCAGCCGGCCGGAAACTTTGCATAAAGCAGTGGCGCCGATTATCCGCGATTATCGGGGCAGCGCATGCATCCTTCGCAGTGGTCAGTGGCAATTGTTTCGCCGAATCGCTTCGAGGCCAAGCTCTCGGAGGACGTGCTGCGCGCGGCGGGTGCGTCGCGTGTTTTCACAATCGCAGATAGCAGCGAAGCTCTTACGACGCTGGCGGTCGATGCGCGCAACATCGTGCTGGTCGCGCTCGACGCAACGCCCACGGCCGGCTTGGATTTTGTTCGCGCGCTGCGACGCCATCGCAGCTCGCGCTCGCGACGGGCGCTGGTGTTTCTGCTGGCGCGCAAACTCACCGCATCCGTCGTCGAAGCGTGCAGGCACTCCGGCGCCAACGCCGTCATTGGCTTGCCGATTTCCAACGCAACGATGCTGGCGACGATCCGCAAGGTCATTGCCAACCCGCGCCCCTTCGTCGAGGAGGAGGAGGGCTACGTCGGTCCCTGCCGGCGCGCCGGGATCGTGGCGGCTGGCAAGGGATCAGGCAGACGGCGCACCGATGGCGGCGCGCGCGGCGCCGCCTAGCTCGCGAGCCATACCAGACCCGCACGCGGTGTTCTGGCGTCAGATAAAGCGTCTCGCTCGGCTGAACGTTGAACGTCTGGTACCAGGCGTCGATATTGCGGACCGTCAACGCACGATACATGCCGGGGGCGTGCCCGTCGGTGGCGATGCGTTGCCGTAGCGCGGCCTCACGCATCTTGGTCGCCCATGTTTGCGCGTAGGCGATGAAGAAGCGCTGATCGCCCGTCAGCCCGTCAATGACCGGCGCGGGTCGCCCATTGAGCGAGGCGTGATAGGCGTCGAGCGCCGCCTGCAGGCCGGCCAGATCGGCGAGATTTTCGCCGAGCGTCAGCGGGCCGTTCACGTGCAAGCCGGGAAGCGGCTCGTAGGCGCTGTGTTGCGCCGCGAGCGCTTCGCCTTGGCGCCGGAACGCGGCAAGATCGGCGGGGGTCCACCAATGCCTGAGCGCGCCTTGGGCGTCGAAATCGGCGCCGTTATTGTCGAAGCTGTGGCTGATCTCGTGACCGATCACCGCACCGATCGCGCCATAATTGTAGGCCGGGTCGGCTGCCGGATCGAAGAAGGGCGGCTGCAGGATGCCA
>JAFEDV010000381.1 GCA_018241475.1 Pseudomonadota bacterium
AGAACGGCGAGATCGTCGCGCACGGCCAGACCGGGCACGCTGTGTTCATCCCGCCGGTCGCGGCCAACAACCAGATCTACATTGTCACCGACAACGCGCAGCTCGTGGTGCTGCGCTGAAGATGCACGCCAATGACGATCAAGCTCGCGATCGTCGGGCGGCCCAATGTCGGCAAGTCGACCCTGTTCAACCGCCTCGCGGGCAAGAAGCTTGCGATCGTTGACGACACGCCCGGCGTCACCCGCGATCGGCGCGAGGCGAAGGGCCGGCTCGGCGACCTCGATTTGGCGCTGATCGACACAGCCGGCTTCGAGAACGCGACGGATGCGTCACTCGAAGCGCGCATGCGCGCCCAGACGGAAGCCGCGATCGCGCAGGCCGATGTGATCCTGCTGATGATTGACGCGCGTGCGGGTGTGACGCCGGCGGACGAGGCGTTCGTCGCGCTGCTCAGACGCGCTGACAAGCCGGTCGTGCTTGCCGCCAACAAGGCCGAGGGACGCGCTGGCGAAACCGGCGTGAACGAAGCCTATGCGCTCGGCCTCGGCGAACCCATTCCGATCTCGGCCGAGCACGGCGAAGGCATGGCCGAGCTATACGCGGCGATTTCGCGCAATTTCCCCTCCTCAATTGTGGAGGAGCGGTCGCGGGATGAGGGGCAGCTCGAAGCCCCTCATCCCCTTCCCCCCTCTCCGCACGGGAGCGGGGGAAGCGATCGTCCAATTCATATGGCCGTCATCGGCCGGCCCAACGCCGGCAAGTCAACGCTCGTGAATGCGCTGCTCGGCGAGGACCGCCTGCTGGTCGGACCTGAAGCCGGCATCACCCGCGATGCGATCGCGGTGGACTGGAATTGGCACGGCAAGCGTTACCGTCTCGTGGATACCGCCGGCATGCGCAAGAAAGCCAAGGTGCAGGCCAAGCTCGAGAAGCTTTCGGTCGGCGAAACGCTGCACGCAATCCGTTTCGCCGACGTGTGCGTGCTGGTGATGGATGCGGCCGAGGCCTTCGAGAGGCAGGACCTCGCGATCGCCGATCTTGTGGTGCGTGAAGGCCGCGCGCTGGTATTCGCGCTCGCAAAATGGGACAAGGTCGCCGACCCGCGCGCGCATTTCGAGGAGATGAAGCTCGTCGCCAAAGAGAAGTTGCCGCAAGCGCGCGGCGCGCCGCTGGTGACGATATCCGCACTGTCAGGGGTTGGGCTCGATCGGCTGATGCAGGCGGTACAAGAGGCGCGCGAAGATTGGACGGCGCGCGTGAAGACCAAGGACTTGAACGATTGGCTGCACGCGGTGGTCGCGCGCAATCCTCCGCCCGCCGTGCGCGGCAAGCGCGTCAAGCCGCGCTATCTGACGCAAATCAAGGCGCGACCGCCGACGTTCGTGTTGCTCTGCTCGCGCGCCGACGACATGCCGGAGAGCTATAAACGCTACCTCGTCAATGCGCTGCGCGACGCCTTCGATCTGCACGCCGCGCCTGTCCGTCTCATCGTGCGCCAGGGCGCCAATCCCTTCGCAGATGCGGAATAGCGCACAAACGTGTGACTTGGTGAGAATCCGGTAGGCGCTGGCGGGCCTAAGACTTCACTCTGCGGCGCTCATTGGGGAGGGACCGATGAAAGCTATCCTGATCGGCGGCTTGATCGCCGGTGTGCTCGATATTCTCTATGCGTTTGTCGTCTATGGGCCGCTGGCGCCGTCGCTGGGGCTGGCCAATTCCTCGACGCCGATTGAAATCCTTCAGTCCGTCTATGGCGGATGGGTGGGGCGCGACGCGGCGCACGCTGGCGGCATGACGGCGGCAATACTTGGCGCCTGCACGCATTTCGGCATCGCCATCGTGATGGCGGCTGTCTACGCTGCGGTGTTCGCGCGGCCCGGCGCGAGCAATCCCATACTGTGGGGCGTCATCTACGGCCTCATCCTGTTTGTTGTGATGAATTACGTCGTCGTGCCGCTGTCGGCGGCCGCGGATGGGCATTTCACCAACGGCGCGGATGCTGTCGAGCGCATTCAGCAAACCGTCGGCCGCACCCTTCAGTTCAAGCGGCCGCTGCTGCTGGCGGGCACAGTGTTCACGCACACGGTGCTGGTCGGCGTCCCGATCGCACTGGTGAGCGCGAGGTTCGGCCGTCAGCAGGACTGACCGGCAGCCCAGCCGCTCGACCACGCCCACTGGAAGTTATAGCCGCCGAGCCAGCCGGTGACATCGACGGCTTCGCCGACGAAGAAGAGGCCGCGTACGGCGCGCGCCTCCAGGCTCTGTTGCGAGAGCGCCGCGGTATCGACGCCGCCTGCCGTGACTTCCGCCTTGGCGTAGCCTTCCGTGCCGTTGGGCGTGAGCCGCCAGGATTTGATCGCGCGCGCCGCCTCGATGAGTGCGGCGTCTGCGATATCGCCGATGGCGCCGGCCGGCAGGGGCGCGCTCAGTGCGGCGGCGAGCCGATCCGACATCAGTTCCGAGAGAACGCTCTTGAGTTGCGCCCTTGGGCGATTCCGCTTGCGCGCGGCGAACACCTCCTCGGATGCGTCCGGCAGCCAATCGACGACAATGGCCTGGCCCGCGCTCCAATAGGAAGACGCCTGCAGAATGGCTGGACCGGACAAGCCGCGGTGGGTGAAGAGGGCGGCCTCGCGAAACGCCGCGGCGCCAGCGCTGGCGATGACAGGCGCGGAGACGCCGCTGAGCGGGCGCATCCAGGCTAGATCGGGCT
>JAFEDV010000382.1 GCA_018241475.1 Pseudomonadota bacterium
TCCAGCAAGCGCGGCCGTCACGCCGGGAACCGGTGAGATGACAACTTCAGCAATTCCGTTCGACGTCGATCTCGACGTCGTCCCCGAAGTCGTTCCGTTCTTCGATCCCGAAACCAACACCATCAGCTACATCGTCCATGACCCCAAATCGGGCGCCTGTGCGGTGATCGATTCGGTGATGGATTTCGACTACGCCTCAGGCCGCATCAGCTTCGCGCATGCCGACGCGATGATTGCGCACATCAAGGCGCAGGGCTGGCGGGTCGAGTGGTTGATCGAAACCCACGCTCACGCCGACCATCTGTCCGCTGCGCCCTACATTCAGCGCCATCTCGGCGGCAAACTTGGCATCGGCGAGAACATCAGGATCGTCCAGGACGTCTTCGGCAAGGTGTTCAACGAGGGCACCGAGTTCCGCCGCGACGGCAGCCAGTTCGACCGGCTCTTCAAGGACGGCGACAGCTACCGCATCGGATCGATGACCGCGCATGTTCTGATCACGCCGGGGCACACGCCCGACTGCACGACCAATGTCGTCGGCGATGCCGCCTTCGTCGGCGACACGCTGTTCATGCCCGACAGCGGCTCCGCCCGTGCCGACTTTCCCGGCGGCGACGCCCGCACGCTCTATCGCTCGATCCGGCGAATCCTGGGGTTGGCGCCGGCGACGCGCGTGTTTCTCTGCCACGACTACAAGGCGCCGGGACGTGACCGCTTCGCTTGGGAGACGACGGTCGCCGACGAACGCGCATACAATGTGCATGTCCGCGACGGCGTCGGCGAGGAAGAATTCGTCGCCATGCGCGAAGCGCGGGACAAGACACTGGCCATGCCAACGCTGTTGCTGCCGTCGATCCAGGTGAACATTCGCGCCGGCGAATTTCCGCCGGCGGAAGACAATGGCGTCCGCTATCTGAAATTGCCGCTCGACGCGCTTTGAGCGCCCTGGTCGTGGATGCGATGCGTGCGCGCAATTTGTCGGTGAGGCGCGCGGACGCAACGGCGTGAATGCTGCACACATTGTGAGTTGACGCGCGCGCGCGATGGGTATTCCATTTGCACATCGGAAGACGTGGCGTGCAGCAGCCGGTTCCGTTTGCGACATGGCTTGTGCAGCACACAACACCTCGGACGACGGCGCACGTTCACCGTCTTCCCGTCCGATGAAATGACCGCGCAGCCATAAGGCTGAATAGAAGCGGGCCATCTTCCTGTCGGCCGGCGTCAGAGGGCGCTTCAGCGTGCGGTGATGTAACGGCGAACAAAACAGCAACGAAAGCCGCGCCATTTCTCTGGCGTTCGTCCAACGCGCTCGCCATTTCACATCCCATGTCGCTTCGTCTCTTTGCCGCCATCGCTGTCCCCGACGATGTCGCTGAACGCCTGCTCGCGTTGCAGAAGGGCGTGCCCGGCGCGAAGTGGCGCCCGCGCGAGAACTTGCACCTGACGCTCCGATTTTTCGGCGAGGTGCCGGAGCCTGTCGCCGCGGAGATCGACGCAGAACTGAACGAGGTCGCCAACGCAACGGCCGCATTCGAGCTGCAGCTGAAGGGTGCGGGTTCATTCGGCAAGGAAGACCCGCATACGCTTTGGATTGGCGCGCCCGACAGCGGGCCGCTGAAGAAGCTGGCCGCCGATTGCGAGCGCTCGGCGCGGCGTGCAGGTCTGAAGCCCCAGGCGCGCAAGTTCGCCCCGCACGTGACGCTGGCCTATCTCAACAACGCCGAACTCGCCCGCGTGCACGGCTTCGAATCTCGTCTTGGCCTGTTCGAGTCGCGGCCGTTTGCGGTGGAGAGTTTCGGCCTCTATTCGAGCTGGACGCGCAAGTCCGCTCCGAGCCTCTACAGGCTCGAAGCGGATTATCCGTTGCGCGGTTAGTTACGAGACCGGCGTCGGCGGCGGCGTCTGCTGTGGCGGCTGCTGTTCGCGCACCATCGTGGCCGGCGGCGGGTTCGGCCCCATCGCGCAACAGCGCGCCTGCAGCTCGAGCACCCGGCTGTTGTAGCGGCACTCGGTGTCGTTGATCGATCGCATGATCGCCAGACCGCCTGCTCGCGTGGTGTAGTGCGTTTGCGTGCAGCTGGTCAGCGTGTAGCCGGGATCGCATGTGCCGGCCTGCACGCGGCGCAGCGTGCGCGTCACGCAGACGACGTTGCGCGCCATGGCTTGGTCGGCGGTGGTCTGTGCGTGGTTGGCGATGCCGAGCGTCTCGGCGATGCGCTGACCCAGGCTCGTCCGCACTTGCTCGGTGTCGGCGTGCTGTTTGCAGATGTCGGTGTGAGCGCGATTGGCGTCCGCGGCGCACCAATCGGCGATGCTTTGGTCCCCGGTGCGGTCACAACCGGCCGCCGCGAGCGCGAGCACGCCGGCGGCGACAATGAAGGCGATGCGCATTTCTGGCGCCCTTTCCTTGACCCCCCGGACTACCGCAATCCCAAAGGGCTCAACGGGTCAAGCTTGATTTGGTTGCATCGCGCCCCGTTGTGTGTGCGGTTCGCGTCGCAGGAGAATCCATGACGCTTCCCAATCTCTTTCTTCTCACCGGGGCGGGGATTTCAGCTGAATCCGGGCTTTCCACTTTCCGCGACAAGGGCGGCCTGTGGTCGCGCCACAGACTCGAGGATGTCGCCTCGCTCTCCGGATATGAGCGGAATCCGCAGCAGGTGTTGGAGTTCTACAATCTTCGCCGCAATGCTCATAGCGACGTCAAACCAAACGCCGCGCACCTGGCGCTGGCGAAGTTGGAGCGTCACTGGGAAGAGCGTAGCGCGACGGTGACGGTCTGCACCCAGAACATTGACAACCTGCACGAGCAGGCAGGCTCGAGGCGCGTCATTCATATGCATGGCGAACTGTCCAAAGTGCGCTGCCATGATTGCGGCGCCGTTACGCCCGCTGATGGAGATCTCAGCGTGAACCTCGGTTGCGCTGCATGCGGCCGCGTCGGCGGCATGCGCCCCCACGTCGTGTGGTTCGGCGAGACGCCGTTGCGGATGGATGACATCTACGCGGCGCTCGCCGCTTCCAATCTCTTTGTTTCCATCGGGACGTCGGGTTCCGTGCACCCGGCGGCAGGTTTCGTGCGCGCCGCGGTCGCGGCTGGAATCGCCACTATGGAAATCAACCTCGAGCACTCGGAGAACGCCGACGCCTTCGATCTCGCACGTTACGGGAAAGCAAGCGAAGTCGTTCCGGCGTGGGTGGACGAGCTGATGGGATCGCTTCGAGGCTAGGCGCGTTGGGTTTTCGGGCTAGAGTGCGGAACCAGGTGAGGGAGCAAGTGATGTTGGGACGCTTCGCGGCAGCCGCCGCTCTGTTGGCTTTGGCGAGCTGCGCGGGCCTGGAGCCGGCAGGCCGCAATGCCGCTCGAAATGCATCTGAAGCCGTTCCGGCTGCCGCGCCGCGCACGTCCGCGCCCATTGCCCCTGCGCCGTCATCCGTGTCGCCGCCGCAGTCGATGCAACAAACGCAGGCCGCGCCGTCGGTCGCGGCTCCCTCGGTAACGGCGCCGCCGCCGCCGCCGCCGGCGCGGGCCGATCAGGACTCCGACGTCACCGTCCACGCGCCCGCGCGCCAAGTCGAACCGCCGCGCGGCGATCCGCGCTCGGTGGCTGAGCGGCGCGAGGACATCCAGACATGGGACCGCTGCGTGCTGGCGGTGCAGCAGACCTATCAGGCCGACCCGACGGAACCCGTGTTGGAAACGCCTGAGGACGTGTGCCGCCGTCAGCTTGGCCAAGCCAGCCGGACCGCGGTGCCCACCAGCCGCTTGGTGCGTCCGCACTAATCGCGCGCCAGAATCTCGTCCATCTGCTCATCGCTGAACCCGAAGTGATGACCCACTTCGTGCACGAGCACGTGTGCAATAAGATCGGCGAGTGCGATGTCGCCCCGCTCGATCCATTCGTCGAGAATGGCGCGGCGATAGAGAAAGACGATCGGCGTCGAGGGTTGCGGGTCGGCGACCGACTGGCGGGTCAGGTCGACGCCCTGATAGAGGCCGCTGAGCTCGAACGGGTCTTCGACGCCAAGCTCCAGCAGAGTTTCGGCGTCGGCGAAATCCTCAACCCGGAACACGATGTTCGAGGCGAGCGCGCGGAATTCGGGCGGCATCGCTTCCCAGGCCCGCCGGGCCAGGGCTTCGACATCGTCCAGGGAAGGGGCGGCCGCAAAAGTCATGGCTTGGCAATAAGTTGACGCATGCGTCATTTTTTCTTGCGAGGCACAGGCGCCCGCGATAGTTTGCTTGAATATAAGAGGAGATTTGCGTCGATGGCCGATACCGCCGCCCAGATTTCAGCGCCCGTTCGCCAGATCACCAAGGACGAAGTCTACGACGCAGTTCCTCCGACGGATTTCGGCGCCATGCTGGCGATTGACCGCCACCTCAATCGCTCGACCGCCTTCGACAAGATCATCTCGGCGACCCACGACCACTTCTGGGATCCGCTCGACAAGAAGTATATTGACTTCAACGACGACTTCGATCCCGACACCACCGACTTCATTCCCGACGAGCTCGTGCCAGCGCTGATGACCGACTACGTGTCGGATTATTTCGCCGACAAGCCGGCGGAGCGCATACGCTTCAAGAGCCAGATCGGCCGTTGGATCATGAGTTCGATCCTGCACGGCGAGCAGGGCGCGCTGAACTTGTCCGCCTCGCTCTGTCATGTGCTGCGCGATCCGGGCGCTCAAGAGTACGCCGCGAACCAGACGCGCGAGGAGGGCCGTCACGTCACGGCGTTCGCCAAGTACATCATCAAGCGCTGGGGCTCACCGCTGCCGTGCGGCACGGTGCTGGCCGACTTGCTGCAGGAAATCGTGCACGCGCCGGAGGTCTACAAGAAGATCATCGGCATGCAGATGCTGGTCGAAGGCCTAGCCATGGGCGCCTTCGCCACCATCTTCAAGGAATGGGACGACCCTCTGGTGAAGAGGTTGACTCAGCGTGTGATGACCGACGAGGCCTTTCACCACAAGTTCGGAAAGATCTGGGCGGACCGCACGATCCCGAAGCTTTCGCCCGAAGAGCACGAGATCGTCGAGAACTGGGCGGCGCATTGCTTCCAGACGCTGCTTTTCAACCTTGTCGCACCGCATCAGATGACGGCGATCTATAACCAATTCGGGCTCGATCCTGACAAAGTGATGCAGGGCTTCCAGGAAGTGGCGACCGATGAGGCGCGCCGCGAGCAGATGAAGAATTCGACCAATATCTTCCGCGTACTGGTCAAGACGCTGTGGAACGCCGGCATCATCACCGACCGCACCAAGGGCTTCTACGCCATGTACATCGATTTCGACGAGTTCAAGGCCGAGGGCGATGAGATGGTTGGTGATGCGATCGCCGATCAGGGCATCCAGTACCTGAAAACCATCAACTTCGGCATCAACACCGGCGCTCTGAGCGAGGTGAAGGCTGCAGCAATCGCCGCGGAGTAGACGGCCGAGGGGCCCGCGCTCCTTCTTATCCGTGCGGCGATTGCGTCGTCGGTTGTTGCGGCGCGCCAGTGACGCTGTTCAGCCGATCCATGCGCTCGCTCACGCCTTCAGCGATCGCTTCGGGGTTGATGGTCCGATAGCCCTGCGGCACGCCGAACAAAGCTGCGTTCTGCCGGCCACGCTGCACATTGGTCGCTTCGAAGAGCACGCGATTGTTTTCGCGCACGCGCAGAACGATGCCGTCCGCTGTGATGCAGGCGGTGCGTTCGACGCCTGGTGCGGGCGCTTGCTTCGGTTGCCATTCGTGGCCGCGTTCGCCGGCGACATTGCAATCGCCGACGCTTTGCGCGTCCGAAGCGCCTAGGGCCGCCCATGGCGTTTCCAGCGGTTGCGGCGCATCTGCATCGGAAATGCGCACGGCGACGCCGATGACGCGCGCCGGCGTGGTTACGGCGGCCATTTGGCCTGTTGGCTGCGCCGGGGCGACTGTCGGCGGCTGGACTGTTGCTGTACTTGGCGCCGCGGTTTGCGGGATCGCGGCGGGCGGCGCTGCGGCGGGCGCGCCGGGCATCTGAACCGTCGGCGTATTCGCCGAGGTTGTCGTTGGCTGAATTGTCGGATTGAGGGCGTAGGCGGCGTTCGTGGCGCGGTCGAACACGACAATGGCGCGTCCATAGTGCGGGAGCACTGTTTCCACGCGCAGATTGGGGCCGTCGCGATAGATGACGGTATGGATCACGGGACCGCCGTCAGGCGCTGCCGTGTCGCCTTCAACGCGATAGGCGGTTTCGCCGAATTGTGGATAGGCAGGCGCGATCAAGCCGCAAGCGGAGAGACAAAGTGCGGCGGAGAGGAGCAGAAAGCGGCGCATCGGAAATCCTCGCGTGAGGTGTCTTGCGAACGCCGCCCGAAGCAGCACAGTTCCTGGCGCTTGTTCCCTCGCGCTCTCAGTGAGAACATGGCGGCATGGAGCCGCTTCCGTTCTCTCGCCCGGACATCACCGCGCTGCTTGCGCGCGGCGTCACGCGCATGTTGAGCGAACATGGGCTGGCGCCGATCTTGGAAGTTCCGCTGGCGAATGGGCGTCGCGCAGACGTGATGGCGATCACGGCCTCCGGCGAGATTTGGATTGTGGAGACGAAATCCTGCGAGGCCGATTATGCGTGCGATGCGAAATGGCCGGAATATATTGAGTTCTGCGATCGCTTTTTCTTCGGCGTGACCGAAGATTTTCCGCGTGAACTCATTCCGGAAGAGGCAGGCCTCATTGTCGCCGACGGCTTCGGCGGCGCCATTCTCCGTGAAAGTCCGCTGCGCCCGCTCGTTGGCGCGCGACGCAAGGCGGTCACGCTGTTGTTCGCGCGTCTGGCGGCGCTGCGGCTGCCGCAATCCTAACTTGGACCGCCTGCGTCGCTCCCGCTGTTAGTCAAGTCGCGCACCAAAGCGCGAACGGCGCCACGCCTACGGGCGGCAACGCCGTCGGTGCAAGCATCAGCGCGCAGTGGTGCAGACATCTCCGCGCGACACTTGCGCGGCGGCGGCGTAGGAGTCTGGCGTTGGCGCGAGACGGCGAATGAGCGCGATGCCGCGTTGGCTGGGGCTTTGCACAATAGTCGCCGTCTCGTGATCCGGCAGCGCAGTGCCGGCGCGGACCAAAAGGATGTCGGCGCCGTTTTGCGCTTCGCGATCGTCGAGCACGAAATAGTTGTCGCTGTTGTTGGCGTAAAGCGAGAGGGACCAGTAATCGCGCCATGGCGTAACGTGGATGCGCACCGGCCCATTGCCCAGGTCGTAGGGGCAAGCGGAATACGCGAAATCGGGCGAAGGGCGCACAATGGCTCGCGAGTTCTGCGTCACGCGCTCGCCCAAGCGCCAGGCATTGTAGCGGCCGTTGCCGAGGCGTTGCTGCGCAATATTCATGAGCACGTTCGGTGTGGCGAAGACGATCACCAAATGCGTCACCACCGCCACAAGCAGCGCGGCGACGACATATTTGCCCCAGCCGCTCATAGCGCGCCCGCGCAGGAAACGGTGGTGAGCCTGGGCAGACTATCTTCGCTCGGCGTGAAATCCCGCTGCGGGTTATAGACGCGCAGCGTCAGTGAAAAGCCGCGCCTTGCGGTGCGTGAGGAAAGCCAGTTTACGGTATTGCCTTGCACCGAGGAAACGCGTGCATGCCAGAGACCATCGTCTCCGGCGCCGACGTGCGATGAGTCGATCGAGGCGGCGTGGTCGTCGTTGCGGACGAGATAGCTGTCGCTGGCGTAAAGCGTGATAGACCACCAGCGGGTGGCGAGATCGCGGCCGGAGAGATCGTAGACGCAGCTTTCGCTCAGCGGCTGGCCGCGCTCGTCGCGGTCCAGATTGAAATAGAGCGCCTCGCGTGAGCTGAGCGCCAAGAGGCCATAACGGGCGATAATGGCCCGCGTGTAGGGGTCGGCGGCGGTCGAGCCGGCCGCGCGGTTGAGCGACCAGGCGCCGTAATGGGAACTGAAGCCGGAAACGCCGACGGTCAGTGCAGCCCACGCCGAGGCGCTCCCGAGCAACAGCCCCACAGCGAGCGCCGCAATCCATGCTAAGATCCGCCGCAGCATCGCCCGTTCCCCAGCGCCGCGTTACGAGGCCTTTTCCGCCTCCGCAGGAGTTTTGAGATCGAGCGAGAGCGCATGCAAGCCGCTGTCGAATTCTTCACGAAGGGCGTGGTAAACAAGTCGCTGACGCTCGACGCGGCTCTTGCCCTCGAATGCTGAGGAGACGAGCTTCAGCGCATAATGCGTCTCACCGCCCGGGCGCGCGCCAGCATGGCCGACATGACGGCCCGATTCATCGAGCACGCTGACAAGCTTGGGCGAAAACCGCTCGGTCAACAGCTTTTTCATGCGCGCTGCGCGGGAAAGTTCGGTCCTATCGTTTGTCAATGGATTGTCCGCTTAACCTCTGGCGCCCATACTCAATCGTCTAATGTCAACGGCGTTCGAATACCGCCCCAAATACGTGGATATCCGCGTCAAGCCAGACGCGGGGTCGGCGCGGCGCGAGCCGCACGAGCGCGCCTGCGACCATGTAGGATGCCTGCGCGCCGGACTCCATCGCGCGCCCAAGGGCCGCGACAACGCCAACCAATATTGGCACTTCTGCGTCGAGCATGCCGCCGATTACAACCGGCGTTGGAACTATTTCGCCGGCATGAGCGACGGCGAGTTCAAGGATTACCTGGCGCGCGAAGAGGTGGGCCACCGCCCGACCTGGACTTTCCGCAGCGGACGGCTGGACCGGTTTTCGGCGGCCATGCGGGGCGCGCGCGTCGGCCGTCGCAGCGACCCGTTCGGACTGTTCGGGTCAGGCGACCCAGCCGCGCCCAGGCCGCACGCGCGCCGCCTGACGCGGCTGCAGGCCCTGGCGCTCGAGGCTCTTTCGCTGGATGAGGGCGCCGATGCGGGAGCGATCCGAGCCCGCTACGCCGATCTGGTGAAGCGCTGGCACCCCGACTCCAATGGCGGCGATCGCAGCGCTGAAGCCAATCTCCAACGCGTCCTGAAGGCTTATCAGACGCTGAAAGCCGGCGGCCTCGTCTGATCCGGCGATAAGCCGCCTTTCTCTCCATGCTGCGGCGCGATAAGGAGGAGCGCCGCACCTAATCTCCAGAGAAGCAATGACCACCGCCGACGATCTTTTGTCCATGAAGCCCGACAAGCAGGTCTCAGCCCGCGAGTTCGGCGTCGACAGCGATATGAAAATTCCCGCCTTCAAGACGAAGACGGAATACGTGCCGGATATCGACGAAGCCTACCGCTTCGATCCGCAGACCACGCTGGCGATCCTGGCGGGTTTCGCCTTCAACCGCCGCGTCATGGTGCAGGGCTATCACGGCACCGGCAAGTCGACGCACGTCGAGCAGGTCGCCGCGCGCCTCAACTGGCCGCTGGTGCGGATCAATCTGGATAGCCACGTGTCGCGGATTGATCTCGTCGGCAAGGATGCGATCGTGCTCAAAGAGGGCAAGCAGGTCACCGAGTTTCGCGAAGGCATGCTGCCATGGGCGCTGCAGCGGCCGGTGGCGATCTGCTTCGACGAATACGATGCGGGCCGGCCGGATGTCATGTTCGTCATCCAGCGCGTGCTGGAAGCCAGCGGCAAACTCACCTTGCTGGATCAGAACCGGGTCATCAGCGCCAATCCGTACTTCCGGCTGTTCTCGACCACGAACACCATCGGCCTCGGCGATACGAGCGGCCTCTATCATGGCACCCAGCAGATCAATCAGGCGCAAATGGACCGCTGGACGATCGTGACGACGCTCAACTATCTTGAGCACGACGTCGAAGCCGACATCGTGCTGGCGAAAGCGCCGAGCTACAACACAGCCGAGGGCAAGCGCACGATCATGGCGATGGTGCGGGTCGCCGATATGACGCGCAACGCCTTCATGAATGGCGACATCTCCACCGTGATGAGCCCGCGCACGGTGATCTTCTGGGCGCAGAATGCCGAGATTTTCGGCGATGTCGGCCTCGCGTTCCGCATGACCTTCCTGAACAAGTGCGATGAGCTGGAGCGCCCCACGGTGGCGGAGTTCTACCAGCGCGCCTTCGGCGCGGATCTGCCCGAAGCAGCGACGCGGGTGAAGGTGGCTTGATCTATTGGGCTTCCAACGTGTCGCGGCAGTTTTCGGAGGCGAGACAGCATCCTGAAAATCTTAGCGATCCCGACGCAGCAATTCTGTTTATCGCTTTGTCGGCTGAATTCATGTGCCGATCGCCAACCCATTAGCCAGGCTGCAGTGGAAATTCGGTCTGCGTGTCACCACAACCGCTTCGCGCCGAGCGCGCTGAGTTTTTCGTCGTTGCTGACGATTGTCATGTCTTCGACGATGGCCTGTGCGGCGAGAAGGCGATCGAACGGATCGCCGCGATCGTCCGCCAGCTCGCCGGCGCGGCGACCATGCTCCAGGCTTATGGAAAGCTCGCGGAAGCCTCGATCAATCAAATCGTCAGCA
>JAFEDV010000383.1 GCA_018241475.1 Pseudomonadota bacterium
CGGTGCACCACGCCCTTCACCGGCGTGTGCGCATCGTCGCCGATCGGATCGCTCAGCTCATCGGGCGAGGTGATCAATTCGCGCGCATCCGGCCGGAACTGCGCGGCGATCGGATCGGCGGGATCCCCCGGATCAATCAGCGCATCCATCGCCGGCGTGATCGCCACCGCGTAGCGCGCCGCGACTTCCGCCAACGGATCGGACTTCGGCTTCGCGCTCACATCACACTCCAAACGCTTTCGCGTAGCGCACCCGCCCGCTGGCCTTCAGCGCGCCGGCCTTCAATTCCAGCGCCATGAAGTGCGGGCCTGAGAAGGGAGCTTCCAACGATTCGGCCGCCGCCGCCGAGAAGCCGAAGCGGGGATAGTACTCGGCGTGCCCCAGCACAATGATCGCCGCGCAGCCCAATTCAGCACAGCGCGCATTGCCGGCGCGGATCAAGTCGCCGCCGAGCCCCCGGCGCTGAAAATGCGGAAGCACCGAAACCGGCGCCAACGCCGCGGCTTCCAATGGTTCACCATCGCGCACGATCGTGAGCCGCGAATAGAGGATGTGTCCCTGCAGCGCGACATCGGTCGCCGCCACAAACTCACAGAGCACATCGCCATCATCGCGCAATTGCTCGACCAAGTTCGCCTCATCGGCGCGGTCGAACGCATGCCGGATGACGGCGCGAATGGCCGGGAAGTCGCGGGGCGTGGCATCGCGGATCAGCACGGTGTCCACAGCACGTCTTGGATCGAGCGCGCGCCGCTCGCCAGCATCACCAAGCGATCAAACCCCAACGCCACACCACTCGCCGGCGGCATGTGGGCGAGGGCGGCGAGGAAATCTTCATCGATCGGCCAGCTCTTGCCGTAGCGCTTCTGTTTCTCGGCCATATCCGCAATAAGGCGCGCCCGCTGCTCCGCCGGATCGGTGAGCTCACCGAACCCGTTCGCCAGCTCGACGCCGCACGCATACATCTCGAACCGCTCCGCCACGCTCGGGTCATGCTGCGTGCGCTGCGCCAGCGCCGCTTCCCCGATCGGGTATTCGTGCAGCAAGGTCAGGGCCGGTGAGCCCAGGTGCGGTTCAATCTGCACGATCGCTCTCGAAAACTCGTCGTGCGCATTTCCCCCTCTCCCTTGCGGAGAGGGGGTTAGGGGGTGAGGGGCGTTAAGCTGCTGCCCTGATTCAGAATTGCTCTGAGCGATCTCATCATCATCGCGCGCGTGTTTGCGCCCCTCATCCCCCGACACCTCCCCCGCAAGGGGGGAGGACAAGTAGCGCGCAAACGCATCCTTCACCGTCAGATATTCCGCCGCCGCATGCGGATCGCACACGCGATCCCTCCAGCGCAGCGCATTCCCCGTCTCCGCGGCCGCGACGCGCGCCAGCGCGATGCAGTCCTCCATCACGTGGCGATAGGGCGCGCCGGCGCGGTACCATTCCAGCATTGTGAACTCGCTTGCGTGCAGCGGCCCTTCCTCGCCGCGCCGCCACACCTTACCGAGCGAAAAAATCTTCTCTTCGCCGGCGGCGAGCAGTTTCTTCATCGCAAACTCGGGGCTCGTATGCAGGTAGCGCCCATCCGCCTCGAACGCGTCCACGTGCACCTCGGCGCCCGGCGAGACCACCAGGGCAGCCGGCTCAACTTCGATGAACCCTTCCGCCTCGAACCACGCCCGCACGGCGCGCAAAATCGCAACGCGCGCGCGAAGAAAAGGCTGGCGGTCAGCGTGATGCGCTTTGTCCCAGAAGGGAGTCACGCCCATCCCCCTTGGGGGGAAGGGGCGGGGGGTGGGGGGCAATCAGAATTGAGCGTGGCTCGCGATGACGCGCGCCGTCGTCCACGCCCCCCCTCCGTCGCGCTCGCGCGCGACACCTCCCCCGCAAGGGGGGAGGCGCATCCGTCGCCCTTGGCCCGCCCCTCGAACGCAGCTAAGAGAGCCGCCAAATTCCAACCCTTCCGGCAGAAAGCGCGCCCGGACGGACTCGGGCAGCGGGTTTTAGAGGTTTATGGTCGTCAAAGTCATCGCCAGCGACGTCCGCAAAGGCAACGTGCTCGAGCAC
>JAFEDV010000384.1 GCA_018241475.1 Pseudomonadota bacterium
CTTGTCCGCAAGTTTCGCATCGATGGCGCTGTCGCCCGCGTCGGCGAAGTCGCGCACGCGCCGCAGCAGCCGCACCGCCACCCGCGGCGTGCCGCGGGCGCGCTTGGCGATCTCAACAGCGCCTTCCGTCGTGATTGGAGCGCCGAGCTTAACCGCCGCACGTGTCACGATGCCGAGCAAATCATCGGGCCCATAGAAATCTAGGCGCACCGGAATGCCGAAGCGGTCGCGCAGCGGCGTGCCAAGCAAACCCGCGCGCGTGGTGGCGCCGACAAGCGTAAACGGCGAAAGATCGATGCGCACGGAGCGCGCGCTGGGCCCCTCGCCGATAATGATGTCGAGGTGATAATCCTCCATCGCGGGGTAAAGGATTTCCTCGACCGCGGGCGCCAGGCGATGGATCTCATCGATGAACAGCACGTCGCGCGGTTCGAGATTCGTGAGCAGCGCCGCCAGATCGCCCGCGCGCGCAATCACCGGCCCCGACGTGGCGCGGAAGCCCACGCCCAATTCGCGCGCGATGATCTGCGCCAGCGTCGTCTTGCCCAAGCCCGGCGGCCCGAACAGCAGCACATGGTCCATGGCTTCGCCGCGATTGCGCGCGGCATCGACGAACACGCGCAAATTGGCCTTCGCCGCCGGCTGGCCGACGAATTCATCAAACCCTTGCGGACGCAGCGCCCGATCCGCGCCTTCACCGGGCAGGCGTGCGGGGCTGGTGAGACGTTCTGCGGGCTCGGCCATGGCGCCAGCCATAACAGATTCGAGGTTCGCAATTCGTTCAGATTGTTACGAAGGCGAACCGAAATGTTTATGCACGGCGACCCCGCAGCAGCGTCCAAAACGACCAGACGATCATTGTGACGCCGCCAATCGCGAGCGAGGCCTCAATGGCAATGATTTGATCGTGCGTTCGTCCAAACCAAAGTGAAATCGCAAGCGGCTCGACCAGGGCGATGCCCAGCCCCAATACGACCACAGGAAATTTCCACGGCGGCTCGTTCATCCCTTTTGTTATATAGCGGCGCGGACAGTCGGACAAATTACAGCCGGGACTTGACGTGCGCACTTTCGTCGCGGCTCGTTTTCGAAAAATCGCCACATCTTCCGTGCATTCGGCTCATGCGTCCGCGTCACGGGACGGACGCGCCTCGCTTTGATTCACAAGCTTCGTGTCCAACACCGAGGAGGACTGACCCGATGCGCTATCTCACCACCGCAGGCCTCGCCGCCGGCGTCGCCGCCATTCTAGCCTTTGGCGCCCAGGCCAAAGGCGCGCCGCCGCAGCTTCACACGATGACGGTGCTGCTGCCCTTCGGCGGAACCGAAACCATCCGCTACGGCGGTGACGTCGCACCGACGGTGACATGGTCGGACACCGCGACCGGCAAGACGTTCGCCGCGTTCGATGCGCCGTTTGTCGGTTTGACCGACTTCGACCGAATCGCCGCCACCATGAACCAGCAGATGGCCGCCTTGGACCGGCAGATCGCGGCGCTCCAACGTGAGGCGGCGAATGCGCCGTCCAATACTGTCGCCAACGCGGCGACCGGCGCTGCGAGCGGTTTTTGCGCCGAGACCGTCGAGATGACGCAAACCGGCAATCAGCCGCCGCACATCGTCCGTCACACCTACGGCGCCTGCGGCGCGCCGACCGCCAACATGGCCGCGCATCCGGCCACGGCCGGCCAGCGGGCCTGAAACCTGGGGCGCGCAGGGCGCGGCGCTTCCGATGCTCCCGGGCGTCGCGTTCCTGCCCTCGAGGAATACGCTGTCAGGAATTGTCGGCCGTTTGTGCAGCGATACGTCCTAGCCTCGCCGGCGCTTAGTCGCCGCCGCAGGAGGGAGTTTTCGCATGCGCTATATGTACCTCATCTACACCACGCCCGAGATGGCCGCCGGTCCGCCGCCGCGGCGGCTCATGGAAGAGATCGGCAAGATGTCGGCAGCCCAAACCAACATGCTTTCCGGCGGCGGCCTGAGGACGATCGACCAAGCCGTCCGCGCCCGCGTCAAAGGCGCCAAGCTCACCATCACCGACGGCCCGTTCGCCGAGAGCAAGGAAGTGATGGGCGGCTACGCCATTTTCGAACACCCCACGCGCGAGGCCGCCATCGAATCCATGCGCCAGTTCATGGAACTTCACCTCCGCTACGGCGAAGGCTGGGAGGGTGTTTGTGAAATGCGTGAAATGGCCGACACGCCTCCCGGCCACGGTGAGTTGCCGCACTCTGCACACGGGCGCATATCATGAGGAATGAGCCGCGCCTTTGTGAAGGACCAAGAGGACGCCGTTGAAGATCTGCCCGAGCGGCCGGTCTCGACGGCGCCTAACCTGGTCACAGCCGAAGGTCTCGCGGCGATCGAAGCGGAAATTGCCGCGCTCGGCGAAACGCTGGCGCAAGCGGGTGACGATCGCGCCGAGCGCAGTCGCATCCGGCGCGATCTCCGCTATTGGATGGCGCGCCGCGGCAGCGCGCATCTCATGCCGCCGCCGCCCGACGCCGACACTGTCCACTTCGGTTCGACCGTCACGCTCGATCGCGACGATGGCCGCCGCCAGACCTTCCGCATTGTCGGCGAGGACGAAGCCGATCCCGAGCGCGGCACACTCTCGCACGTCTCGCCGCTGGCGCGCGCGCTGATGGGCAGGAGCGAGGGCGATACGGTGCGCGTCGCCGGCCATGAGTTGGAAATCGCCGCGATCGGCTAGAAACGCCGGCGCCTCCTCGCGCTGAATTTTTGCGCCCTGCGCTCGTCAAATCTCGCGTCCGGCGAGAGCCTTCATTATACTTGCCGCGCCGCGCGCACAGTGCCGAAAACCATGGGACGTGACGCAATGCGCCCGGCCAGTGGGAAAGGGAGGCAGCAATGGCCATCGACAAATTGGCGCTCGCAGCAAGCGCCGCTTTCGTGCTTGCGCTAGCGGCATGCGGACAAGCCGCGACGACGACGCAGACAACCACCCAGCCCGCTGCGCCGCCGCTCACCGGCGACGCAGCCTTGATCCAAAGCGCCATGAGCGCGGCGCCCGCCGCCGTCGCCCAGGACGCCACGATCATGACGATGAACGCGGATGGCTCGATGCGCCAGTTGCGCGCCGGCCATAACGGTTTCACCTGCATTCCCGATAGCCCGGCAACGCCGGGGCCAGACCCGATGTGCGCCGATACCAACGCGATGGGGTGGGTGGATGCGTGGATCCACCATCGCACGCCGCCGGCCGGCAAGGTTGGCTTCATGTACATGCTCGCCGGCGGCACCGACGCCAGCAACACCGATCCATACGCGACCGCGCCGAGCTCGCAGAACCACTGGGTTCAGACCGGCCCGCACGTGATGGTCCTGAATGCGCCGAGCCTGATGCAGACCTATCCGCGCAACGTCGACCCCGACACCTCGAAGCCGTATGTGATGTGGGCCGGAACGCCATACGAGCACTTGATGATTCCAGTACGCTAGACCCAGACGCAGCGAGGTCCGCCCGATCGCGAGCACCGGGCGGACCTTTTCGCCGCTGATCGCCGGCTGCCGCTCTAGGCCCGCTTTGGTTTCTTGGCCGTGTTCAGGGCCACCGCGGCGCCAATGAGCGCCTTCAGCGCCTTCTCGTCGATCCAATCGCCTTCATGAATGTCGATGGCGCGGCGCGTGCCGCCGTCGAGACTGGAATTGAAGAGTCGGGAAGGGTCCTTCAAGGAAGCGCCTTTCGCGAAGGTAAGCTTCACTTTGTCCTTGTAGGTTTCGCCGGTGCAGATGATGCCGCCGTGCTCCCACACCGGAACACCGCGCCACTTCAAGGTCTCGACCGCGCCGGGATCGGCCTCTTGCATGATTTTCCGGATGCGTGCGAGCATGGCGGCGCGCCAATCCTTGCGTTCAGCAACTTTTGCGTCGAATGCAGCAGGCGCGCTGCGCTTCGCAGCGGTCGGCGCCTTCCTTTTGGCCTTTGCGCCGCCTCTCGATCTCTTCCCGGTCATTGCCTTCACTCCAAATGACAGTATTTCGATCTGACGAACGCGCAATGTTCGCTATCGATGCTGCTCTGCCGTTCGTCGGGGACGAACGCTGTCCATCGAACGCGCCTGTCGGCTGTGGTCTCCATAGCGGGGGAGCACGAGACAGCGACAGCGGAATTTGAGCTCAACTCACCCAAGCGGGCCTATCTCCATTGCGCCTAGCCGCTCCGGGTTGGCGATGATATCGATCGCAGTAATTCGGCCATTCTCGATCGTGAAGTCGAACACCGCGGCGGCCTTGCCGCCCGGCGCATAGATCGCGGCGATATCGTCGTCGACGATAGCGAGACGCGCCGCGGCGGCGCGGCCTTTGAACATATCTGCGACTGCGTCCCGCCCAAGGATTTCTGGCGCAATCGGGAAGGCGCCGCCTGCGCTCGCCGCCATTGTCACCGCGTCGGTGTCGGCATGCAGTGCGACGTTCGGGTCGAGCACCGCGAGCAATCCGGCGAGATCGCCGGTGTGCGATGCAGTGAGAAACGCGTTCACCACTCGCTGCTTGCGATCGCGGTCGCCCGCGCTCACCGCGCTGCCGCCCTGCACGCGCCGCCGCGCGCGGCTCGCCAACTGCCGCGCCGCCGTTGGCGTGCGATGTACGATCGATGCGATCTCTTCAAACGGCACGTCAAACATGTCATGCAGCACGAACGCGACGCGCTCGGCCGGCGCTAGCGTCTCCAGGACCACGAGCAGGGCTGCGCCCACCGAGTCCGCGAGCGCGCGATCGTGTTCAGCGTTGGCGGCCTCGGCGACATCGGCCGCCGCATCCATCACCTCTTCGCGCCGCGCCTTGCGTGCGCGCAGCATGTCCAGACACACGCGCGCGGTCACCGTCGTCAGCCAGCCGCCCAGATTGTCGACATGCTCGCCATCAGCGCGGCTCAAGCGTATCCATGCTTCCTGCACCGCATCGTCCGCCTCGGAGGCGGAACCGAGCATGCGGTAAGCGACGCGCCGCAAATGTACGCGTTTGGCTTCGAACTGCTCAGCCAAGAAATTTTGGTCGCTCATCCCGTCACATCCCACAGCTCTGTTTCGTCACCTCCATGACGGCTCAATCCCGGCCGATGTGACAGGAGATAGAACGATGGAAGCCCGCATGAAGAACCCAGCCGCGCTTTTGCCAGGCGCTTTCGAAGCCATCATGAGCGTCAACGGGGCTGTCGCCAAAGGCGGCGTAGCGGAGGCTGTGCTGCATCTGACGCACCTGCGCGCCAGCCAAATCAATGGCTGCGGCGCGTGCATTGACGGCGGTGTTGTGTTGGCGAAGAGGTCTGGTGAGACCGATCAGCGTCTGCATGCCGTAGCCGCCTGGCGCGAGGCGCCGTACTTCACGGACGCCGAACGCGCCGCGCTGGCGCTTGCCGAAGCGATGACGCGCCTGAACGATCGCGTCAATCCGGTGCCCGACAGCATCTGGAACCAAGCCCGCGAGCACTTCGATGAGCGCGCCTTGGCGGGGCTGGTGCTGCATGTGGCGGTGACCAACCTTTACAACCGCCTCAACGTCGCCACCGGCCAGATCGCCGGCTCGTGGGCGCCCTAGCGGCTCACTTCCTTCAGCGCGGCGCGGATCAGTTCGCGTGCGGGCGCATCCGCGTCGAACTGTTTCGCCGCCGCGCTCACCGCGCGCGCGGCGCTCGATTGATCGATCCCGAGATTGACCAGCGCGGACACCGCTTCGGCGCGCGATCCGCTCGCCGGCGCAGCCGTGGCGCGCGCTGCGCCGGCGGTGATGGCGATGAACCCCTTCGGTCCTTGCTTGGCGGCCAACTCTGTCGCCAGCCGCGCGGCCAATTTGGGGCCCACGCCGTTGGCGCGCGCGAACGCCGCCTTGTCCTGCAGCGCCACCGCGTCGATCAGCACCGCCGGCGGCATTGCATCGAGAATCCCCAACGCCACTTTGGC
>JAFEDV010000385.1 GCA_018241475.1 Pseudomonadota bacterium
AAGGATCGGATCGACCAGCCAATCCAGCGTCATGTGCGCGGCATAAGGCGCCAAGAGGCCGCCGCTTCGCTTGGCGACCCACGCCCACAGCACCGCGGTCGCCGCGATCAGCGCTCGCAGCGAAAGCGGGTACTGGCTGTGCACCGCGCCGAACGCGATGCTCGAAAGGACGGCGGCCGGCCAGAAGCCGAGCGCGGCGGTCAACGCGGCGAGGATGAAGCCGCGATAGATGTATTCTTCGTAGAAGTTCGAAAAGATGTTGGCGCCGGCGTTCCACGGGTCGATCCGTGGCGCATGAAACGCGCCGCCCTGACCGGTTGCGAAGAAAAACGCCACGAGGACGGCGATCGACACCAGCCCGGCGCCCACGCCCCAGCCCAACGTCGACCATCGCGGCGAAAGCCGCAGCCCTGGCATCCAGTGAAGCCGTGTAAGCACCGTCCACGCCGCGAGACAAAACAGCGCTTGCAGCGTTGAATAGAGAAAGAGGTGCGGAATGAGAATCCAGACGCCCTCATAGGGCGGATTGTTGGCGGCGTGCAGAACGAAGTCGCGAACCCACCATGACGGCCAAAAGCCGACCAGATACGCCGCCGCCGCGACAGCGATAAGGATGCCGCGTTGCCTTACACCAATCATCGAAGCATGCTCCATCGCCGGTGTCCTAGCCTGACCGCGTTTCGCAGCTCTCAAATCGACAAGCCGACCGATCGGCGCGTCAAATTACCGGGCTCCAGCGCCTAGTATCGACGCGTCAAGGACAGACCGATGGTGCGCGGCCTGAACGTGGTGGCCTCCAGGAGTTCGGTGAACTGATCCTGATGATTGAGATTGAGTTGGGGATGTGCGTTCAGCAAATTGTCCGCGAACACGTTGATGTCGCAGAAACCCAGGTCGGCGCCTGCCCGTACGGATAGGTAGTGCGTTTCGGGCTGCCTGGGGAGGTAGGGGTCGTAACTCGTCGTACTCGGATCGCGCGCCGGAATCGTTCGCGGATCGGTGCTGGCGTAGGCGTAGTCCAGGCGAACGAAGGCTGGCTCGTCGGCGAGGAAGAAATCGTATTGAGCGCCAAGGGCGACGGTCCATCGCGGCGCACCCAGTGAATCTCCTTCGTTCGAGAGAATGGGAGCGGCGACCGCAGGACCGGTTCGGGTGGTGCGCGAATAGCGGGCGTCGGTGTAGCCAAGGCTCAACGTTACCTTAAGGGAGTCGGTGACGGTGACGTCGGCATCGAGATCAAAGCCGTCGCTGACCGCTGCGCCGAGATTGGCCGTGTATTGAAACCCGCAAGATGCAAGGTAGTTCGCTTGCTGAATGCGATCCCAGACAGCATGGTAGACGCTGAAGGCTGCGGTGACTCTCCGATTGAGCAGCCGATTGCGCGCGCCGGCCTCATAGCTCGTCACCGTGTCGGACTGATAGGATGCCGGGGTCGAGGAGATTTGCATGGCGTCGAGATCGGCTTGGCAGATCGATTCCGGGAACGGCGCATTGGCGCCGCCCGGGCGATAGCCGCGGGCGACGGAAGCATAGAAGAGATTGTCGGCGTCGGCCTGGAAGGAAAGACCGAGCCGCGGCGTCAACGGACGCTCGTTTTCGCTGCCGGAGCCGCCGGAGGCGCCGAAATTGAGCGGGCCGTCGGCGTAATTGACAAAGTCAAAATGCGTCCACGCATAACGCACGCCTGCATCGAGCTTTAGTCGGCGCGTCAAATTGAGCGTTGCGTCCGCGAACAACGCCAATTGGCGGTCATGGCTTACGGTGTCATTGATGTACTCGACATTGCCGGGCAGAAGGCCCATCCCCCAAATATCGGTTACGCTTTCGCCAAACAGGAACGGCGATATGTTCACGAGATCTGGATCGACGGAACGGTCGGTGCTGTGCTCCTTTTGCTCGGCGTAGAAGGCGCCGATAAGCCAATTTACCGGCGCGTCGGCATCGCTGGATTCAAGCCGCACCTCCTGCGTGTAGTTGAATTGTGCGTTGAAGATGGTCGCATCGACCAGAAACGGCGGCGCGCCCGGCAGATTGAGGCCGTCCATCCGCAGCAATGGAAAAAGGTCGCTGCGGCATGCGGGGCATGGATTGCCCGCCGGGTCGACGGGGCCGCCTGGCTGCGAAGGGTCGAGCAGTTGTTGGAAGTAGGAAAGGTCGTAGAGCGTACCGTTGTAGCCGTTCACGCGCTCATGGCGCTCGTAATAGGCGCTCGCGGCTGTGAGGCGCACGTCGTCGAAATCGTATCGGATCGTCAGCGTCG
>JAFEDV010000386.1 GCA_018241475.1 Pseudomonadota bacterium
AAGCGACCGGGGTGAGGGGCGTCAAACTTTTGCGGTGATTCAGAGTGAGATGCGAAGCGGACATCGCCAACAGTGCGTCTCCGCCCCTCACCCCCTGCCCTCTCTCCGCAAGGGAGAGGGGGATACCGTGCGCATCTCATCAAACTTGCGCCGCCAAGCGCGCCGCGCGGAGCTTCTTGAAATCCTCGCCCGCATGGTGGGAGGAGCGCGTCAGCGGCGAGGCGGAGACCATAAGGAATCCTTTGGCGTAGGCGATGGTTTCGAGCGCCTTGAACTCTTCCGGCGTCCAGAAGCGATCGATGCCGGCATGCTTCTTGGTCGGCTGCAGATACTGACCGATAGTGAGGAAATCGACGCCTGCAACACGTAGATCATCCATCACTTGCAGCACTTCGTCTTTGGCTTCGCCGAGGCCGACCATCAGCCCAGACTTCGTGAATTGCGACGGATCGCGTTGCTTCGCCGAATCCAGCAAGCGCAGCGATTGGTAGTAGCGCGCGCCAGGCCGGATCGAGTGGTAGAGGCGCGGTACGGTTTCAAGATTGTGGTTGAACACGTCCGGCTTGGCGTCGATCACGCGCTCGGCCGCGCCGGGCTTGCGCAAGAAGTCCGGGGTCAGGACTTCAATCGTGGTCGATGGCGCCGCTCTGCGGATGGCGGCGATAGTCTCCACGAAGTGGCCGGCGCCGCCGTCGTCGAGATCGTCGCGGTCGACACTGGTCACCACGACATGCTGCAGCCCCATCGTCGCGGTCGCGTGCGCCACGTTCGCCGGCTCATCCGGATCGAGCGGCAGCGGCTTTCCCGTTGACACATTGCAGAACGAGCAGGCGCGCGTGCAGACGCCTCCGAGGATCATGAACGTCGCGTGTTTGACGCTCCAGCATTCGCCGATGTTGGGGCAGCTCGCCTCTTCGCAGACGGTGTGCAATCGCAGGTCGCGCACCAGCGCCTTGGTCTCGTGGTAGCCGGCGCTGGTTGGCGCCTTGACGCGGATCCAGTCCGGCTTGCGCGGACTGAGCGCATCGGGCCTGCCCGCCTTTTCGGGGTGGCGGGGGCGCGTTTCTTCGCCCTGCCCTTCGCCTTTGGCGCGCAAATCGATCAGCGTCGTCATAGGCCTAACATGATCCTCCGGGCCTTGCCCCGCAACGTCAGGCGCGGATAGCGCCCCTGCTCGCGCGCCCCTCTACGGAGAGCACGGCTTGACCCCCGCCGCTGCCGGTCGCTAACCTTGTTACAACCGTGAAACAATAATCACGGGCGGCAAGGGCCACGTCCGCGCGATTGCGGGGCGGGCAGGAGGCAGCCAGTTCATGGGCATCCGTCCTTTCGACATCGCGCACACGCGACTGACACTCTTTCAAGCGCTGCTGCGAGCGCGCGACGAGCGCGGCGGCAAGTACAAGATTCTCGAGGATCACGAACGCAAGCCCCTCAGCTATGACGACATTCTGGTTCGCGTCTTCGCGCTCGGCGGCAAACTGGATGGCTTGATTAGGCGAACCGAGACTGTGGGGCTCATGCTGCCGACGGGCGCGGGCTGCGTGGTGACCTTCTTTGCGCTGCACGCCATCGGCCGCACGCCGGCGATGTTGAACTTCACGGCCGGCACAATGAATCTGCGCTCGGCGATCGAGCAGGCCAACGTCAAAAAAATTCTGACCTCGCGCAAGTTCATCAAATTGGCGAAGCTCGAGGCGCTCGAAGCGGAGCTCTCCAAGCACGCCAAGTTCATCTACCTCGAGGATGTCGGCAAATCGATCGACCTTGGCGACAAGGTCATCGCCCTCTTCAAATCCAAAATGCCGAAAGCCTTCGCCGCCAAGGGTTCGCCGGACGATACGGCGGTAATACTTTTCACGTCTGGCTCTTATGGCACGCCGAAGGGCGCGGTGCTGAGCCACGCCAATCTCGTCTCCAATGTCGAGCAGGGCTACGCGCACGTTCCGTTCGAGCCGGATTGGAGCTTCTTCTCGCCGCTGCCGATGTTCCATTGCTTCGGCTTGTTGGGAGGAGTGCTCCTGCCCCTGTTCACCGGGCACAAGACCTTCCTTTTCCCGTCGCCGCTGGCGGTGAAGGAAATTCCAAAACTCATCCACGACACCGGCGCCAACGTTTTCTTCGCGACCGATACGTTCGCACAGCAATATGCGCGCAACGCCGAA
>JAFEDV010000387.1 GCA_018241475.1 Pseudomonadota bacterium
GGCCCCGGCTTTGCGTTGGGCCGCGCGAACATTGCTGTCGGCCCCGTCGGCGACCAAGGTTATGTGGCGCTTGTACTCATGCGCGCGACGCGACACCGCTCGCCGCCCGGCGCCGCCAGCGCTAATACGGCGGCGCGCACGCTGGCGCATGAAGTGCGCAATCCGTTGGCCGGCATTCGCGCTGCGGCGCAACTCATTTCGCGCAACGAAGACGTGGAGACCGCCGCGCTGGCCCGGCTCATCTGCGACGAAGTCGATCGCATTCGGCGGCTGACTGATCGCATCGATCCGCTGGCTGCGCTGGATTCGCCCAATTTCGAGACCTTCAACATTCACGAAGCGCTCAATCGCGTTCGCCAATTGATCGGTTCGAGTGCGCCCAATGTGATGATCCTGGAGCGTTACGATCCAAGCTTGCCGCCGGTCCGAGGCGACATGGATCAACTAATCCAGGCGTTCTTGAATATCGCCAAGAATGCCGTGGAAGTGCTGGCGAACCGCCCGGACGGGGAACTCGCCATCAACACCGCTTATCGGCCTGGCGTGAAGGTCCGTTCCACGGCGACCGGAGCGGTGCGCGCCCAGCTTGAAGTGCAGATTGTCGACAACGGGCCAGGCGTCCATCCCGATGTCGCCGACCGCTTGTTCGAGTTGTTCGCCTCGACAAAGCCCGGCGGCATGGGGTTGGGCCTCACCGTCGCCGCCGACATCATCGCGCGCCACGACGGGCGCATCGAGGTCGACAGCGCTCCGGGGCGGACCGCTTTCAGGGTTTTGCTTCCGATTGCGGAAGAGGAAATGGCATGAGCGCTACCATTCTTCTTGCAGAAGACGACGCGTCGCTGCGCTTCGTGCTGTCGCAAGCACTGAGCAAAGAAGGCTACTCTGTGCGCGCGACAGCGAGCGCAAGCGCGCTATCGAAATGGGTGCGGGAAGGGGAGGGAAATCTCGTCCTGAGCGACGTCTATGTCGGCGAAGACAATGTGTTTGAAGCGTTGCCAAATATGCGCGCCGCTCGCCCAGATCTGCCGATCATCGTCATGAGCGCGCAAACAACCGTGGCGACGGCGCTCTCGGCCACGACCGCCGGCGCATATGAGTACATCCCCAAACCTTTCGATCTCGAGGATTTGCTGGCGACAGTGCGTCGCGCTCTCGAAGGCGGCCCCGACGCGAAGACACGGGCGCTATCCACGAAGGCGGTGAAGGAGGAAAGGCTGCCGTTGATCGGCCGTTCGACTGTGATGCAGGAGGTCTATCGCACCATGGCGCGCGTCGCTGGAACCGACCTCACTGTGCTGGTCGAAGGTGAGAGCGGCACAGGAAAGGAGCGTGTCGCGCGCGCGCTGCACGACAACAGCCGCCGCAGTCGCGGGCCGTTCGTCGCGGCGAGTCTCGCTGGCGCGACGGCAATGCAGCTCGACCGTGACCTCTTCGCGGCGGGCGGGAAGATCGCGCAAGCCGACGGCGGCACGCTCTTTCTCGAAGACGTCGACGAAATGCCGCCTGACGCGCAGACTCGTCTTGCGGGGTTGCTCCATGCGGAAGACGCCAACCAGCGCCCGGACGTGCGTTTGATCGTATCGTCTCAACGAAGCCTCTCATCGCTCGCGCGGCAGGGCTCGTTTCGTCCGGATTTGTTTTATCGCCTGAATGTCGTGTCGATCCGGCTGCCGCCGCTGCGCGACAGGCTCGAGGACATCGGCGATATCGCGCGCGCCTTTCTCGTACGAGCCCGCCGCGAAGGTCTGCCGGAGAAGGCGCTCGACAACGCCGCCATCGAGAAGCTCAAATCGCATTCATATCCGGGCAATGTGCGCGAACTGGAAAATCTGCTTCGCCGCGCGGCAGCGCTGAGCCCGGCCCCGGTGATTACAGCGGGCGAAATTCATCGGGAACTGAATTCACTCGCGATCGACCGCCATCTCGATGTCGCGCCCGGCGATGGTGATTTCGACGCCGCCGTATCGCGCCGCCTCGAAGAGGAGTTCGCCGCTGCCAGCCCCGGCCTTCCAGCAGAGGGCCTCTATGATCGTTTGTTGGCGGAAGTGGAGCGCCCGCTGATCGCGCACACGCTGCAGGCGACCCGCGGCAATCAAATTCGCGCAGCGGCGGTGCTCGGAATTAATCGCAACACGCTGCGTAAGAAGATTCACGAGCTCGGGATCCGAACTGGTCGTGGTCATTGACTGGGGCGTGATCCTGGTTCAACACCGCTGTTGCCAAACCGCAACAATTAGACCCCGGCTCAATGGCGCAGCAGACCGTAACTCACGACCGGCCAGATGCGGGCGTCCTGAGCGACCGCCCGCAGAGCCGCAGCGCACTGACGTTCTTCGTGGGTTTTGGCATCGCCTCGATGCTGACGCTCGGAGCGACGCTCGGCTTACTGACGGGTCAGGGGCTGGCGAGTCAATCGAACGCATCCATCGGTTGGATGCTTGTTGGCGCACTCGTGATCTGCGCCGGTTTGGGTGGAATCCTTGCACATCGGCTCATCCGCATCGCGCGGGCTTGGCGTGCGGAAGCGACCGGGGCGCGGCTGCACCTGCGCTTCGTCACCTTGTTCAGCTTGGCGGCCCTGGCGCCGGCAGTGATCGTTGCGGCCTTCTTGGGCTTTACCTTCAGCCAAGGCCTCGAGAGTTGGTTCAGCCCGCGCGTTGAGACCACAATCGAGAACGCCGCGTCTGTTGGAAGCGGCTACACGGACCTCGTCTCGCACGAGATTCTTCCGGATGTCCGCGCCATGGGGGCCGACATGAATGCGGCGCGGCGCGGCATGGTTGACGATCCTGATCGCTACGGCAGATTTCTCATCACCCAGGCGCAAGGACGGAATTTCACGTCGGCTTACGTGATCGATCGCACCGGCCATGTGCTGGCGAGAGCGCAGTCCGACTCCTCGCCTCGCTACGCGCCGCCCACGGAAGAAGCGTTCGCAACCGCCGACCAGGGCACGGTCTCGACGCGTTTCGATGAATCGACCAACTCACTGGTCGCGCTCATCAAGCTTCCAGCCTACGGCAATGCCTACCTTGGCGTCACACGCCAGCTTGAGCCCGGTCGGGTGGCGCGGCTCCTCAGCTTCCGGCGCGCGGTTCTCGACTATCGCGCCGCGCGCGACCGGCAAGGGTCGCTGCGCGTGCTGTTCGGCTTGGCGTACTTCGCGACCGCAATCCTCGTGCTGCTCGCGGCAATCTGGGTTGGCCTGTCGAGCGCCTCACGCGTCGCCGAACCGATCGGACGCCTCGCCAACGCGGCGCGCCGGGTCGCCTCCGGCGATCTGAAGGCGCGTGTCGCAGTAAATGAGGAGCGCGACGAAATTGACGCGCTTGCGACCGCATTCAACGGCATGACCGCACAGCTGGAGACCCAGCGGCGTGAGTTGGTGGCGGCGCAGGAAGAAGCGGAGACGCGCAGCCGGTTCATCGAGGCCGTGCTAGGCGGCGTCAGCGCTGGCGTCGTTGGCCTCGATCGCGATGGGCGCATCACCGCAACCAACCGATCGGCCGGGCAATTGCTCGGCCACGGAACGGACACGCGTCTCGTAGGCCGGCGTCTTGTCGATGTGGCGCCCGAATTCGCGGAGTTGCTCAATCAGCCCGCCCCGGTGGGTGAATCGCCGCCGCACCGCGTCGATCTCATTCGCGAC
>JAFEDV010000388.1 GCA_018241475.1 Pseudomonadota bacterium
CGGCGATGGTTTCGATCTCTGGCTCCGATTTCAGCGCGTCGGCGATCAAACGCGGCGTTTCCATGAGCGCATGCGCAAGGCGCGCTTCCTCCTGGCTCGAGAGCGCCCCGCGGGCGCGCCCGACGGCGATGGTCAGCGCCGCCAGCGCCGAAAGCTGGGCGGTGAACGCCTTGGTGGAAGCGACGCCGATTTCGGGTCCCGCAAGTGTGGGCAGTCGCGCATTGGCTTCGCGCCAGATCGTCGATTCCGGCACGTTCACGATGGCGAGCGTCTTCAGCTTGTGCTCCTTGCAGTAGCGAAGCGCCGCCAGCGTGTCGGCGGTCTCGCCGGACTGCGAGACGAACACGCCGATGCTTCTCTGCCCGAACGCCGGTTTGCGGTAGCGGAATTCGCTGGCGATATCGGTTTCGACCGCCAGCCCTGCGAACTGCTCCAGCCAATATTCCGCGACGCGCCCGGCATAGTGGGCGGTGCCGCAGCCGATGACGATGGCGCCGTCGGCGGCGAGATCGACGCCGTCGAGGTCCGGCATCTCGACGCGCTCCTCGAACGCATTGACGTAGCGCGTGATGGTTCGGCCGGTGGTTTCCGGCTGCTCGTAGATCTCCTTCTGCATGAAGTGGCGGAAGTTGCCTTTCTCCACCGTGGCCGCACCGCCGGCGAAGATGTGCGTCTGCCGCTCTGCCGTCATGCCGTTGGCGTCAAGCACTTTGACCTTCGTATGGGAGAGAACGGCGATGTCGCCTTCCTCCAGGAACATCACGCGCGTGGTGAAGGGCGAAACGGCGATGGCGTCGCTGCCCAGATACATCTCGCCGTCGCCGATGCCGACCGCCAGCGGCGAACCTTTGCGTGCGCCCACAAGGATGTCGTCCTCGCCCGCAAACAGCACTGCAATGCCGAACGCCCCCTCAAGCCGGCGAACGGCGGCAATGGCGGCCTCTGCGGGCGACTGTCCCATCACCAGGTTGGCGTCGATCAGGTGCGCAATGACCTCGCTGTCGGTTTCCGACGCGAAGGTGTGTCCGGCCTTGATCAGTTCCTCACGCAGCGCGCGAAAGTTCTCGATGATGCCGTTGTGGACAATGGCGACCCTGTCGGTCGCGTGCGGGTGGGCGTTGCCTGTGGTCGGCGCGCCGTGCGTGGCCCAGCGCGTGTGGCCGATGCCGGATACGCCAGTCAGGGGGCGCCTTGCTAATTCGCTTTCCAGGTTTGCAAGTTTGCCGGCCGCGCGCCGTCGCTCGATCTTGCCGTTTTCCAGCGTGGCGACGCCGGCGGAGTCATAGCCGCGATACTCCAAGCGCCGCAGCGCCTCCACCAGACGCGGGGCGGCCGGGCCATCTTTGCCGAGTATTCCAATAATGCCGCACATCGCCGACTTACTCCGTCATCCGGGACGTGCGGAGCACGGCCGGGATCCAGGGGATCATAGAGCACGTCGTTTGCCCCTGGGTCTCGGTCTCCCTTCGCGAGCCCAGGATGACGCAAATGGTAAACGTTCGTGATTGTTGTCCCGGCGCTCTCATGCGTCAGCGGCCATTGATTTGCACCTCAATTAGTCTTTCAACATGCGACGGATTCAAAGGACAAACGTGTCATGACGCGGACCTATTTCGGGACGGACGGGATTCGGGGCACCTCCAATCGCTTCCCGATGACGCCTGAGGTGGCCATGCGCGTCGGCCTCGCCGCCGGCAAGCGCTTCATGAGCGCCGACGATCGGCGTCACCTGGTGGTTATAGGCAAGGACACCAGGCTGTCGGGGTATATGCTGGAGCCGGCGATGACGGCGGGCTTCACCGCCGCCGGCATGGACGTCGTGCTGTTCGGCCCGCTGCCGACGCCGGCGGTCGCCATGCTGACGCGCGGCCTGCGCGCCGATCTCGGCGTCATGCTGTCGGCCTCGCACAACAAGTTCGCCGACAACGGCATCAAGCTCTTCGGCCCCGACGGCTACAAGCTTTCCGACGCCGCCGAGACCGAAATCGAGCGGCTGATGGATTCCAAGCTCGATGAGCACTTGGCCGCGCCGGAGAAGCTCGGCCGGGCCCGCCGCATCGACGACGCTCAGGCCCGCTATGTCGAGATCGTCAAGGCGACGTTCCCGAAGAAGCTCACGCTCAAGGGCCTGCGCATCGTCATCGATGCCGCCAACGGCGCCGCCTACAAGGTCGCGCCCGTTGCGCTCTACGAACTGGGCGCGGAAGTCATCAAGATCGGCGTCGAGCCCGACGGTTTCAACATCAACGAGGAGGTCGGGTCGACCGATACCCGCGCTCTGAAGGAAGCGGTCCTGAAATATCGCGCTGATCTTGGCATCGCCCTCGATGGCGACGCCGACCGCGTCGCCGTCGTCGACGAGAAGGGGCACGCGATCGACGGCGATCAGCTGATGGCTCTGATCGCCAAGAGCTGGAAGCAGA
>JAFEDV010000389.1 GCA_018241475.1 Pseudomonadota bacterium
CACCGCGCGCGACGTTTGGGGCGGCCAGCTCGCCTGGGCTCACGACGACATCGTCACAACGCTCTACGTCACCAACGCTAGCGACCTACATTATGTCGCGGCGCTCAATTCCGGACTGCGGTTTGAGGGACCGCCGCGACAATACGGAATTCGCGTCGCACGAACGTTCTAATCCCCGTGCCATCTATGGGCCGCCGCGCTGTCGTCAGTCAGCCGGCGGCCTATATTCCTTTTCATTGCCAAGGCTCATGCAAGCTTACGCTCTGACCGTCGACAAGTTTCTGGACCATGCCGCCAAATGGTGCGGCACGCGCGAAATTGTAACTGGCAATGCGGGGCTTTGCGCTGCGCGCATTGATTACAAGACGCTGCGCTCCCGCAGCAATCGATTGTCGGGCGCGCTTCGTGCCCTTGGACTGCGCTTTGGCGATCGCATCGGCACGCTCGCCTGGAATACGCAGAATCACCTCGAAATGTACTATGCCACGATGGGGGTGGGTCGCGTTTGCCCCACGCTCAATCCGAGGCCCACGGGGGCGCACCTTGCGGCAATGATCAACGAAGCCGAAGACCGCGCGCTCGCCGTTTCTTCCAATCTCGCGCCAATGATTGCGGAGCTCGCGCCGTATTGCTCAGGCATTGAGCATTTTATCGTCATGGACGACGAGTTCGAAGTCCCGCTCAAACTTGGTGCTCACAGAGCCAAACAATGGACGTTTGAAGCACTACTCGCTGATTTTGGCGCCTCAGCGCCGTGGGGGGGCTTCGACGAGAACACTCCAGCAGGACTTTGCTACACATCGGGCACAACCGGTCAGCCAAAGGGCGTGCTCTATACGCACCGCTCCAACTACCTTCACACGCTTCGTGCATTGCAGGCTGATGCCACGGCTTACACGGGCAGTGATACCATCCTGGCCGCGGTGCCGATGTTTCACGCCAATGGCTGGGGCATTCCGTTTGCCGCGCCTGCAGTCGGCGCCAAATTGGTGCTGCCGGGACGACACACTGACGGGGCGAGCCTCGCCAAGCTGATGATCGATGAAGGCGTCACGGTTGGCGTCGGTGTGCAGACTGTCTGGCTTGGCCTGCTCGATCATCTTGATGCGACTGGCGCAGAAGCGCCGGCGCTGAAACGCTTGCTGATCGGGGGCGCAAAATGTCCCGACTCTCTGCTTAAGCGTATGGAAGATCGACTCGGCGCAATCGTTCAAACCAGTTGGGGCATGACGGAATTGTCGCCGCTTGGCACGATCGCGCCGCTCGACACGTTACCGTCCACGGCACGCGCATCCGGCAAGCCCCCGCTTGGACTCGATCTGAAGCTCACCAATGCTGAAGGCGTGACGCTGCCACAGCAGCGTGGCGTGGTTGGACATCTCAAGGTAAAGGGAGCGAGTGTTATCGAGCGCTATTTCAAACACGACGCGATCGCTCTCGACGAGGAAGGGTATTTCGACACCGGCGATCTCGCCATCATTGATGAAGACGGAAATGTCACCATTAGCGGCCGTTCAAAAGACCTTATCAAATCTGGAGGCGAATGGATTAACCCGGCCGAGATAGAAGAAATCGTCGGCCAACACCCCGATGTCGCCCAGGTCGCGGTGATCGCTCGTCAGGACCCCAAATGGGGTGAGCGGCCCGTGCTGATCGTGGAGCCGCGACATGGCCAACAGGGGAACGCGAACGCCCTGCTTCGTCTGTTGCGCGGCAGAGTCGCCGATTGGTGGATCCCAGATCAGGTTTTCGAAATTCAGGTCATGCCCCTCGCCCCGACAGGCAAGATTGACAAGAATCAATTGCGCGCCGACTTCGCCAATGGAAGGATCGCTTCTGCGGGCGCAAATCGTTGACCTCAGGTCGCGGAACCTAGCCTGCGGACGACCGGTGACTCGATGGCGGAAGGCATTAGTGCAAAACCTGTTCGGCGCAGCAAAGCAGAGCAGCGCGCAGAGAGCCTCGAACAAATCCTCGATGCGGCCGAATATCTGTTTTCGAAGCACGGCCTCTATGGCGTGACGCTACGCGACGTCGCCCAACGCGTCGGCATTCATACCACGCTGCTGCACTACTATTTCAAAGACAAGAACCACCTCTTCGAAGAGGTGTTCGCTCGCCGCGCGGGCGTCACCAGCGGCCGGCGCATCGTGGCTCTCGAGCAGTACGAAAAAGCCGCGGGCAAAAACCCAACCGTCGAAGGCGCGCTGCACGCTTTTCTGGATACCGATCTTGATCTCTATTACCAGGGAGGTCCGCCCTGGATGAATTACGCCGCCTTCTGCGCGCGGGTGAGCAACACCCCTGAAGGCGCTAGGCTCATGGACCAGCACTTCGATCCGGTTGTGCTGAAGTTGATCTCGATCCTTCGCCGCGCCTTGCCGGACTATTCAGAAGAAGATCTCTTCTGGGGCTATCACTTCGTCACGGGCGCCTTGATGAACACGCTCGCCCGCACCGGACGCATCGACAAACTCTCGGCGGGCCTGTGTCACTCCGATGACTTCCCTGAAGTGAAGAAGCGGATTGGCAAATTTATGGCCGCCGGCTTTCTCGCTCTTAAAGACGCGCACGCAGCGCCACGCAAGCGAAGGCGCAAGTCTAAGTCCTGACCAGCCTATTGGCATTGCGGGCTGGGGCGCAGCGGCGGCGAGATAATGCCAACATTCCAGTTCCACGGCTGATCACCTGCGGCGCGTCGGCGGCAAACCGCTTGCTCGTGCAACTCATACATGCCGGAAAAAACGTGTTCCGCGCTTTGAGGACCATCGTCGGTAAAGTGCATGAAGGCGCGCGCTTCGCTATAAGGACGCCAATGCGCCGCGCGTGCCGAGCTTGGTGCGCCGGTGCGTGCGAACGAACTCCAATAGTCCAATATTGCATCCGCAAGCGCATGTTCTTGTTGTGTGTCGGGAATAGCAGGCCAAAGCGGCGGTGTTCGATCAAGATTGCCGAATACGTAAGGCAGTTCGCTGGCGTGGAAGGCATGTAATTGCGCGGCCTCCATTGATGGATAGCCGTGATCGAAGAGATAGAGAAAGCCGCGCTGACCGATGGCCGACTGCTTGGCGACAAGCCGCTCGGCGGTCCAGCCATAGAGCGCGTCGCGCGTCGTGGCCCACATGCTCTCCTGCATGTGGTCGCCGGGGTAGAGGCGCAAGAACTCCGGCGCGAGATCATTATAGCGCTCGCGAATTGCGGCTTCATAAGCGGCCTGCGTCGCGGGCGGAGGCGGGGTCAGAAAACGTAGCGAGCGAATTTCCCCAGCGTTGAAGCCGGCGAGAACCGGCACATGCGCTTGTTCGCCACGGTCAAAGGTATCGACAAGCTGTCGTTGAAGCAGATGTCCATCAATCGTCAGAAAAGGAAAGAAACCCATTGCAGCCGAGGCATCGGTGATGGCCTGCGCGTCCATTGCACGCAGCGCCGCAATATTCGGCGCATGCAACGCCGCTACAAGATGGGCGCCGGTGTCTTCCGCCGCGGGCGTGCCGTGGTTTCGCTGCTTCAATTCTTGCGCGGAAACCATGTAGGCGCTTTCGGCGATCGCTTTAGCGAACAAACCCCGCGCCGAAGGCGCGGCCATCAGGTACATGACGCTCAATCCGCCGGCGGATTCGCCCGCTATGGTCACATTGGAAGGATCCCCGCCAAACGCTTCGATGTTCTCATGCACCCAACGCAGCGCCTGGATTTGGTCCATGAGGCCGTAGTTTCCGGAAATGTGGTCCGGAGATTCCGCGCTTAACTCGGGATGCGCGAGATAGCCCAGAATGCCGAGCCGGTAGTTGATCGAAACAACGATGACGCCGCGGGAAGCGAGGCGAGCGCCGTCATAGAGCATTTCCCGGCTGGACCCGCCGGTAAGCGAGCCGCCATGAATCCACACAAGGACAGCCGCGCGTCGAGCATCGGCCGGCGTCCAAATGTTGAGCGTCAAGCAATCTTCGCTCGGCGTGCCGATGTCGGAAGTATAGATGTTTTGTTCATGCCGGGTGGGTTGAATGCAGGCCGGGCCGAACTCTTGAGCGCTTCTCACACCCGACCAACGGGCGCTCGCTTGAGGCGGACGCCAGCGCAACGCGCCAATCGGAGGCGCCGCGAACGGAATGCCCTTGAACACCCGAATGGCGCCGTCCATGCGTCCTTCCAGCGCGCCGGCCGGCGCATGCACAATCGGACCTGAAGCGGAAGACACAGCACGCCCCTCCTCTGCGCACGAAGACGAAGCCAATGCAAACGATGAGGCGGCGATGAAGCAAACAGCGAGTCGACTAAACATCTGCATCAGTTTGCCTCCCCGGCCCGATCCTCGCGCTTCAAGACACGCGCGAGCCAAGAAAAGAGAATGATCGCGACGACGTAGAACGGAGTCATCGTGTAAAGGGCCGTCTGCAGTGAGTGTCCAGGATGACTTGCTCGGAAATAATCGCTGGCGGCGCCGACATAAGTTGGCCCAAGCCCCAAACCGATGAAATTCATCACCAACAAAAGAAGCGCCCCCGACATCACACGCTGATCAGGCCGCACCTCCCGCTGCACCAACGCGACAGATGAGGAAAGATAGAAGTAGTTGAGGAACGTGGGCCCGATCAGAAACAAGATTGCGAGCTGCCAGGTCGGCGCCCACACGAAGGCGAGATAGAACGGGATGGCGAAAATGAGCGATATTGCGGGCGCCATTGCGTAGGCGACCTTGGAGCGACGCGTAAAGCGATCGATCACCAAACCCGAGACAAAGATGCCAGCGCTCATGCCGACGCCCATCACAAGCG